>CAIQWF010000265.1 GCA_903875455.1 uncultured Pseudomonadota bacterium | reverse complement strand
TGTCGGTATGTATCTAGCTATTTTTGTCTTTCAGTAATTTTTCAGGAAAGGGGGTGCGTTCTATCATGTATAAATATTTGAAATTATTCTCTTTCCTGTTTTTTATTTTTTCTCCGTTTGATTCGTTTGCTTATTATTGGAACGGTGGAAACTGTACACCGCCGGATTATCAAGTTTCTGGTTGGGGTATCGAATGTTATACACCTGTTGAATTTCCAGCTTCTTACTCTATTCACGATAATAAACTTTGGCCTGATGCCTCTTGCCCGGTTGGTTATATTGTTAATCCGTTGACTAAATTTTGTGTTGTTCAAGCAACTATGTATAACTGCCCCGATGGTTTAACTACTGTTGACAGTTTGTCTAAATGTTCTAATTCTGTGGCTTGTTCTAACGGAACCACTGTTTTTTCTCCCGCCACATGTTCTTCAAGTTCTTGGGATTTCTGGATAAACATTCCTTCTGCACCTACGGTTTGTCCCACTGGGGAAACTATTTGCAGTTGTGCCCCTTACAATTCAATCCATTCTTGTGGTGATTCCACTTTTGATAAATATTTTTTCGACTGGACAAAAGATCATTCTACTATTTTGGGGTTTGCGCTTGGCACTACAAAAATAATTAATCCTGCTTTGCTTTTTGCGGGCGAAAAACTTTTAATGTCTTCTGAATTAGTTACCAACGGCGGCAATGTTTACAAAATTACATCGTTAGAAGCTGAAGTTCCTACTGCTGTTCGCAATTCTGCATTAATTGAATATATTGGGAAAAATCCTACTTCTCAGTTAGCTACTAATTTTTTAACTGCTGCTTCTACTGTTTACGGTTCTTCCGGTGCTGTAGTTCCTTATTCCGGTGGTTTGGCTGTTTCTGATGGTTTCGGCGGTTATACTCAATTAACTGCTAATCAAATTGGTTCTATTGTTGATTCTAATAATTTATTGTCTACTTCTTTCTCTAATCCTTCTCAAGCCGCGACTGCTTTGCAGCCTTATTTTAAATTTGGCAGTGTTCCAACGTTCACCGCTGCTGTAGGAGCTATAGAAGGCGATTTTAAACGCATTTACGATAGCGACCCTAAAACTCAGCCTTTATATTTTCCAGTTTCAACGGCTGTTAATTATACAAATGATGCAAATTTGGCAACTGCTCCAAAGATGGCAGTTTTGCCAGTTGCTGCGCCCTTGTCGTATGCTACTCCCACTACTTCAACATCTACTACATCGACTACATACAACTCCGCCCAAACAAGCACTGCTACTACTACTTCAACATCTACTACTACTTCAACAACTACCCAGACAATTACTGATACTGTTGTAGTTTCTCCGCTGCCCGGCTTGCCTGATGTTGATTCCATTGAAGCTACGAATAATCGTATTTTTAGTGCTTTTTCCAGCTTTTTAGCACCGTTTGATTCGTTGCGCTCCGCTGTTTCTTGTGATTTGAATTGTCCAACTGCTACTTTTGTGCTTTTTGGGCGTGATTTGGTCATGGATGAACACTGCATTCTGTTTTCTGACATTCGCCCGCTTTTGCATATTGTTATGTTGGCGGTTTGGGCTTTGTCCGGTCTCTATATCGTTTTAAAGGCGTAATATCATGTTTCAATGGCTTGCTGATTTACTTGTCAAAATTGTTGAATGGGTTCTTGATCTTGTTCTTTATATTCCGCGTTTGGTTTGGTCTATTGCTGCCGATATCATTTTATTTTTCTGGGGAAAAATTTCTTCTTACATGCCCGACCTGTCAGGGCTTTCTAATCTGAACGTTTTGAAAAGTACAGGTGTTGGCTATTATTTATGCTTGATGGATTTTTGGATAGGTTTAGCCATTATCACCAGTGCCTATATTGTCCGTTTTCTTATTCGGCGTATTCCGGTGGTGGGTTAAATGGCTGGGGTTACTGCGCTGGTTGGCTTGCCTGGTTCTGGTAAATCCTATACGGCTTTAGATTTTGCCATTCTTCCGGCCTTGCGTGCTGGTCGTCATGTCATTACTAATATTCCCCTTCAAGAATCAAACCTTGAAAGGGCAGGCTACGATACTAATTTGATACATGATATAGATTTATCTGAACCTGATTGCTTAACTAAAAAATCTTTAATCAAGGGTGGTGTTTATGTTCTCGATGAACTTTGGCGTATTTGGGGCATTGAAAAAAAATCCAGAATTACAGAAGAGCACAAAAGTTTAATTAAGGAGCACCGTCATTTTTCTGATGAACAAGGCCGCTCCATTGATATTTTTTTAGTAACTCAATCGCTTTCAGATATTGCCCCCGTCATTCGTGATATGGTTGAAACAACCGTTATTACTACCAAGTTGCTTGAGGCTGGTTTATCTGGGCGTTTTACCCGCGATTATTATCGCGGCTGTGTTAAAGGTGTGACAGGTCTTAAATCCGCTTGGATTAAATCAGATGATTTACAAAAATATGATCTGAGTATTTATGATTTTTATTACTCCCATACTGAATCTGATTCCGTTGATGGCTCGATTAATGAAGCTCGTACTTTCAATTCTTCCTATTTTTCCGGCTGGCGTTTTAAAGCCTTGATTGCCCTTTTTTTGGTGGTTTTAAGCTTCACCGCTTTTTCTGCTTGGTCTTTTTTTAACTCGTCTGTTCCCAATACGGTTAAGCCTGCACCTGCTGTGGTTTCTGCTCCACCTGCTTTGCCTGTTCAGGCTGTCCCTGCTCCATTGTCGCCTGCCCCTGTTTCATCGCCTCCGCCTGCGGTCGCTCCTGCTGTTATTGCTGCGGATAATAAAAATTTTTTGGATAGGCTTTTAGAGAAAACGATGCCGCGTGTTGTCGGTTTGGCTTTTGCGAGAGATAAACCGGCACAAGGAATAATCAATTTTTTTGATATTAATGACGGTTCATTAAGGGAAAGTTTTACTTTCTCAGAGTTGCGCGGGTTTGGTGTTTCCATTTTTGCAACTCGCTACGGCGTTGAAATTACAACTAACTTTGCAAGCTATCAGGCTCCTTTTCATTCGGGCATTGCTAAAGGTGCTGCTATGTCTATCTCTTCGCTTTCTAAGTCTGCTTTGCCCCTTTCTGATGGCAATTAAAGCACAAAAGCCGCGCGGCTTTCGAGTCATCGAGTGAAGCCGCGGCGGCCTTTTTGCTTTTTGCAATTTTTATTATTTTTGCAGGTTTATCATGAAAATTCTATTTTTTTTGCTGGTTTTATTTTCACAGTCCAGTTTTGCAACGATATACAAATGCTCGTCATCTTCTGGCGTATCTTATCAAGATACACCTTGTCAGCCATCGCAAACTCAACAAATTTTTTCTTCTTCCACTTCTCCGGCTTCATTGTCTGATATTGCCGTTCGTTCTGATGCTTTTGATTTTACTGACATTAAAAGGTCTCTTTATATTACTTTTGGAATTTTGGCCGGGGTTGCGCTTTTGATGTTTGGCGGGTCTGTGGTTTTGCCAAAGTTGGGGTTGTCAAAAAAACAAATTAATAGAGCTTCTTCTAAGAGGGCCTCTTCTCGTGTTTCATGGGCTAACAAACGACAAAATGATTCTTTTTCTGCTGATGATTATTTTTCGTCAGTTGATGATAACTATTATTCATCACAATTAGATGATTATTATCGTTAATATGAAAACTCTTGATTTAGTCCAAGCTGCCAATTTTCTCAAAATGAGTTGCGAAGGATTACGGCGTAAGGCAAAAGCGGGGCTTATTCCAGGGCGAAAAACGGGCAAAAGCTGGGTATTTGTTCAGGAACATCTTGCCGACTGGGTGTCAGGTCGTTATTCTGATAACGGGCAAAGTTTGCAAGTGATTGACACACAACAAACGGAGGCAATACAACAATGTCAATCTACAAACGTGGTGAAACTTGGTGGATTCAAATCACAACAGCAAGTGGCGAAAGAATACAACGCTCTGCTGGGACTAAAAACAAAATAGAGGCTCAAGAGTTACATGATAGGCTAAAAGCTGAATATTGGCGCGTTAAGGAGTTGGGGGCTAAACCTCGTTATACTTGGCAGCAAGCGGTTGTAAAGTGGCTCACTGAACAAAGTCATAAAAAAAGCCTTGATGATGATA
>CAIQWF010000264.1 GCA_903875455.1 uncultured Pseudomonadota bacterium | reverse complement strand
TTTATTTAATAAGTGATTCAACATAAATTTTCCGGTGTATTTTTGGAGTCCAAACTCGCGAGTTTGGACTCCGGCCTAGCAACTAAATACCGAAGAACTTTTGTTTTGTTACTTACTCTTTAAGGCTGCTGTTTGGTTAAAACCATAGCCATAGGGATTTTCTACATAATAGACTTCTATCTTGTTTTTCCTTTGGAGTTTATTTAACAAATCTTCTGCTTGACTATGCCCTAATTCAGTTAAATGGTAACGAAGAAAACGCATAACTCGTAAGGCGGAGTAGTGATAACCTATTCCGCCGAATATTCAGACCTTTTTACTTAGTCTTCGCCGCAATCGCCTCAGCCGCTTTCACCACATTATTCGCCATTCTTTCAGAAGCTGCATCAATTAAACGACCATCCAACGCCGCCGCGCCTTTACCTTGTGCCGCAGCTTCTTTTAAAGCTTCCAAAATCCGTTTGGCTTTATTCACTTCGGCTTCCGGTGGCGTGAATACATCATTCGCCAACGCAATTTGTGATGGATGAATCGCCCATTTCCCTTCACAACCTAACGCCGCCGCCCGTTTAGCCGCCAAAATAAAACCATCAGGGTCTTTAATATCGCCAAACGGCCCGTCAATCGGACGCAAACCATAAGCGCGACACGCCACAATCATTCTGCTTAACGCCGCGTGCCATTGGTCGCCCGGATAATCAGGATTCAAACCGCCGATATTTACGGTTCTGGCACGATTGCTGGCCGCATAATCCGCCACGCCAAAATGCAACGCTTCCACACGACCGCCGATTGCACCTTGTTTGGCAATATCTTCCACATTGGCCATGCCTAATGCGGTTTCAATCAAACACTCAATGCCGATTTTATTTTTCAAACCTTGCTGCATTTCCAATTGATTCAGCATCGCTTCAACCATATAGACATCGCCATACACGCCGACTTTCGGAATCAAAATCGTATCAATTTTGCTGCCGGCTTGTTCAACCAAATCAACCACATCACGCACCATATATTGCGTGTCCAGGCCGTTAATCCGTACTGATAAAGTAATGCCGTGACCTTTCCAGTCCAAATCATTAATCGCTTCAATCACATTTTTCCGCGCCTGCAATTTGTCGTCCGGTGCAACCGCATCTTCCAAATCCAGAAAAATAAAATCAACACCACTTTTCAGAGCCTTTTCAAACATACTTGGATTTGACCCCGGAACCGCTAATTCACAACGCTGAACTCGTTGAACATTGGCTTGATATAATGTGTGACTCATGTCATTCCTGCTTTTTAATGATATGTTAATGAAAAAACTTTTTAGTCAGGCTTGTGAGTGTTAAAAATCTGCCTGAAAAAATCTAAAGATAAAATCCACACATTGTACGGACTGACTTTTTAAAGTCAATTTTAGGTCGCAAATTTTGTTTGCCTGAGTTCTGGCGGTTTTGAAATCAGGGTTTGCTCACACTTCCTAGTTATGGCATGATTGAATACATTTTTTTACCCACTTAACTAACTATTTTTTACCAAGAGGAAAGTCAATGGCAGGTCGCAATCACTTATATATTCCAGGTCCTACAAACGTACCGCAATCGGTTCTTAACGCGATGAACGTTGCCATGGAAGACCATCGTTCGCCAGCATTCCCAAAATTACTGAAACCGTTACTGGAAGATTTGAAAAAAATCTTTCGCACTGAAGAAGGCCAATGTTTTATTTTTCCAGCCACCGGCACCGCAGGTTGGGAAGTTGCGTTTACCAATACCTTAAGCCCCGGCGACAAAGTGTTGATTTATCGTTTTGGTCAATTCGGTCACTTGTGGGCAGCGATGGCCAGAAGATTAGGTCTGGATGTAGAAATGCACGAAGAACCTTGGGGTACTGGCATTCCATTGGACAAACTGGAAGCGCGTTTGAAAGCCGACACTAATCATGACATTAAAGCGGTATTGGCAACTCACAACGAAACCTCTACGGGTGTCACCAGCGACATCGCCGGCGTTCGTAAAGCGTTGAATGCGGCAAATCACCCGGCTTTGTTATTCGTAGACGGCGTAAGCTCGATTGCCAGTATTGATTTTCGCATGGATGAATGGGGCATAGATGCGGCAATCAGCGGTTCACAAAAAGGTTTTATGATGCCAGCGGGCGGTGCGTTTTTGGCATTCAGCCAAAAAGCCTTGGCAATGACTGAAACAGCCGGTTTTCCACGTTGCTTCCTCGATTTAAAAGACCAAATGACCAACAATAAAGACGGTTACACCCCTTATACGCCGTCAATTCCTATTCTATACGGCTTACGTCAGGCATTGGATTTGTTGTTGGAAGAAGGCATGGAAAATGTTTATGACCGTCATCATCGTTTGGCAGAAGGTACCCGTCGTGCGGTTGCGGCATGGGGCCTGAAAATCTGTGCGCAACCAGGTTTTGAATCTGACACTGTGACCGCAGTTGTGGTTCCTGAAGATAAAGATGCCCGTCACGTTATTGCCACTGCCTTCAACAAATACAACCTGTCTTTAGGCGGGGGTCTGTCAGAAGTGATGGGCAAAGTTTTCCGTATCGGTCACATCGGCGACATGAATGAAGTGTCAATGCTCGGTGCGATTGCCGGAGCAGAAATGGCAATGCTCGACAACGGTTTTGATATAAAACCGGGTAGCGGTGTTGGCGCGGCGATTGAGTATTATCGCTCTACGGCAAAATAAGTTTTAACCCCTTTAAAGCAAAAGGCTCAAGCAAAAAGGTAAAACTTTTTCTTGAGCTTTTTTTATTGCCTGCACCAATCCTTATTTTTGATGCCAATATTTGGCATGGCTTTCCCGATAAGAAAAAGTCTTCAAACCACTGTTTTTAAATTTGACTTTTATCGCTCCCGCCGTACCGGTCATTAACCAGTCAATCCGCTGGGTTTGATAACGCCTTATCACACTGGGGTGCGGAAACCGATAGCGGTTTTTATAACCCGCCGGAATCAAAATCAACTTCGGCTTGACTTGCTCCAAAAACTCAACCGTTGACGAAGTTTTACTGCCATGATGTGCAGCAATCAATACATCGGTTTTCAATTTCGCCCCAGCTGCGACCAATGCCTGCTCTGCCTCAGCTTCAATATCGCCGGTTAATAACACACTCCCCTTTGCCGATTCCACTTTCAACACACAGGAGTTGTCATTGTCAGAAGCAAATTTCTGTTGTGAGGGTGACAGTATCATGAAATTAACCTGATCCCATTGCCATTGCTGTCCTGCGACACAGGCAACAGCGGCGTTATGCGGAAATAGTTGCGGGACGCTGGAATAAACCGAATTTGTCCTGATTCCTGCCAATAAAGACTCAGTGCCGCCGAGATGGTCATTATCGCCATGACTGATAATTAACCGGTCAATTTTGCTCACCGCTGAATTTTCTAAAAACGGCAACACCACTGCTTTGCCCATATCAAAATCGGCAGACGATTTGGCACCGGTATCAAAAACCAGAACGTGATTTGCTGTTTGCAGCACCGCCGACAAACCTTGGCCGACGTCCAATAAAGTCAGGGTGAATTCGCCCGATTTTATTTTTTCAGCTTGCCCAAACCACAATGGCAAACAAAAAATCATGGACAAGCTTCGGGCCGGAATGCCACGCGGCGCAAATAACAGCAGCATTCCTAATAATGCCAGAAACACCGCCCAACCGTCCGGTTGTGGATGACTCCAGACCGCAAAAGGCAGCTGCGCCAGTTCAGTTAAAAACCAGTACAATCCTTGCAAAAGCTGTGAAATCAGCCACAGCAACTTTGTCGCCAGAAACGGCCAGCAAAACATTAAAGGCAGCGTGATTAAAATCAGCGGCACCGCCAAAAGCTCAACAACCGGTACAGCGACAAAATTTGCCAGCGGCGAAATCACTGACATTTGTTGAAAAAACAATAGCAATAACGGCGCTAATCCCAAGGTCAGAACAAAGTGAATGCTGAGCAGCGGGAAAAAACGCGAAGGCTTGCCCAAGCGGTTGGCATTGCAATACACAATGATAACTACCGCCACAAATGACAGCCAAAAACCGGGCGACAACACCGCCAGAGGATCAAAAACCAGCACCAGCAGCAAAGCCAACGCCAGCGAATCCAGCCAGCGAAAATGGCGCTGAAAAATAATGCCCAGCATCACCACTGCCACCATCAGCATCGCCCGCGCCGTTGGCACAGAAAACCCTGCTAACGCCGAATAAAATAACGCTGCAACAATTGCCGCCGTTGCGGCAGCGGTTGGCGGTGAAACTTTTAGAATGCCGGTTCGTGCCCAAAATTTACGCAATAAAAAAAACACCATGCCCGCCACCAAACTGATATGTGAACCGGAAATCACCATTAAATGAATGGTGCCGGTTTTGCGAAACACTTGCCATTGTGAATCGTTGACCTCATTGCCGTCACCGATGCTTAAAGCTTTAATCAAGGCCAAACTGTCAGATTTTGGCAGCAAGCGATCAAGTTGTGTCGAAATCGTCTGTCGCCAACCGTTGATATTAAACAGCGGATTGCTACTGCCAAGCAGACGGGGCTCAGGTTTGCGGATATATCCGGTGGCGCCGATAGCTTGAGTGAACAGCCAGGTTTCGTAATCAAAACCGCCGGGATTAAGCATCCCGTGCGGACGTTTTAGCTTGACGGTAAATTGCCAGGATTGTCCGGCTTTGATTACTTGCGTAGGTTCATACCAGCTTAAGCGGATTTTGGAAGGGAGATTTTCTATCGTCGGGGTGATTTGAAAATCAAACGTTGCCCGATGCGGATTTTGTTCAGGCAAACTTGAAACATAACCTGTGATGTTGAATTCTTTGCCGTCCAGTTCTGCGGGCAAGCGCTGGAATAAGCGGTAGTGGGCAAAAGCGCTTGCCCAAATCATGCCGAGAATAAAAAAGCCTAAAAAATGTTGTCGTTTCCAGAATGTCAGGATGGCCAAAATGCCGCTGACGATAAGGCAGCTCAGGCTGGGCAATTCGCCAAACTGCTGAATCAACACAATACCTGCCAAAAAAGAAAGAGTAAAAGCAGGCATAACGTTAATAATTGCTCCGGGTTAAAGGTATTTATTTAAGCAGGGGATTTCAGCTTATGCCAAAACTATCTGCTCCGCAAAGGCAAATAATTTTAGTGTCATCAATATCGGCGCTGTGCCATGATAAACTTATCCGAATAATTAGCTTTTACAGGGTGGAATAACTGATGTTTAAATGGCACTTGCCTAAAGCTTTTCGAGGCTTCGCGTATAGCACCGCAGGGCGCAGAGCAGGCGGAAACGAGGATAATTATCTGATTATCCAGCCCAAAAATGAATCGGTACTCGCAGAATTCTTAAGCAACCAACAGCCGCAAATGCTAGAGTTAAAAAACTGGCCGACTGACAAGTTGCGGATTGCGGTCGCCGATGGCATGGGCGGTCATAGCAATGGCCGCGAAGCTTCAGAAAGTCTGATTAAACAACTGCTGACCATGCCGGTTGCCAGCACAGCCGGTCAACTTGCAACCCAGGTAAAAGCCATCCACAAAAAACTGCTGGAAAGTTTTCATGGCGAAGGCAGAGCACGTCCGGGCAGCACCTTGGTGGTGGCTGATATTGATGACGAAACCGGTCTGTGCGTGATTGCCGGTGTCGGTGACAGCCGTGCCTATCTGCTGCGTGACGGACGCTTGCATCAACTTAATCACGATCATATTTATTGCGAATTTGCCTGGCGCGACGGCGATCTAAAAGACGATGAATATTTTGACAAACGCCTGGCCTGCAACAACAGCCTGACCCAGGCGATGGGCTTTGGTTCACAGGGAATTGTTCGGGCCGCAGACGGCTCACGCCCTTATGAATACAATCCCAATTTGCGCCTTGATTTCAAGGATGACGGACAAATCTGGCAGGAAGACTGGGGCAAAACCAGATCGCAACATCGTGATGTCTTCATGCTGCAACTGTTGCCGGATGATGTGTTGCTGTTGGCCAGTGACGGCTTATGGTCGGTCGGCACCGATAGTTTGTGGGAACCGGAAATCACCACACCATTAATCAATGTCGCGGCCTTGGAAAAACTGGTGCAAGCGGCCCTGGCGGCAAACAGCCAAGATAATATCACTGTGGTGATGTGCGCCAGAGCAGGCGCGGTCGGTGGCTATAATGTCATTGACGGCAAAACCGAACAGATTTATCAGGACTCAAAAAATATCCTTGAAACGCTGAAACAGACTGTTCTCAATCCTTTAAAAAACAAGTTCAACCGGGTTGACAAAAGAAACTTAAGGCCATCATTACAGCTGGGAATGTTGCTGTTGTTTTGGTTGATTATCGCCAGCCGGATTGTTTATTTGCAAAGCGAAACCGCAATCGTCACACCGCAGACCTCAGGAATTAGCGAAGACCAGCAGCTTTTTGAACGGTTACAAAAAAGTGCGTTGCTGGATACCGATACGCAAAAACGGTTGCTATTAAAACCGGCTGATTACGATTTAGCTCAGCAAGCCGGCGGCGCACCGTTAGAAAAAAACGACAGTGATTTGTTAAGTAATTTATACAACAGCACTGCCGGCCAAGTGGTACGCAGACAAATTGAGATCTGGAACCAGACCCGCGAATTCAGCGCCGTGCGTGATAGCAGCGAAGGCAAATGGACAGTGGCTGACAAAAACGGTTTAAAACCCGGAACTGGCGACACCGTACCGGAAGCGTTCGGCTTTGTGCACCAAAAACGCCTTGACGGTAGTCATGCTTACGGGGCATTGCGCACCGAATTTAATCCCTGGCTGGTGTCACAGCACAGCGAAAGCGTGACTTATCAGCGCGACATTCCGGCGGGGGACGGCTTGCGCAGTCAATATGTCGGTCGTATGGAAGAATGCCAATTGACCATCGCCGGACAAGCGGCAAAAGACTGCAAAAACCTGATTCAACCACTATGCCGAATCGGTTCGGGATTATCACAAATTTCCTGTTCTTTAACCAACGCAACGGCGGGTGAAATTAGCCTGTCGCGTTTACCGGCACAGGCCACTCTGAATCTGAAACTGGATGCGGTTGCCAATCCGATTGATAAAGTCAATGGCTTGGCGGTTTTTTATCAATGCAAGGAAAAAGACAGCGATAAAAAATGTCTGGTCAGAAAGCAGGATTTTGCCTATCGGGCTGAAAAAACCTTAACAGTTGCCCATCAGGAAGTGAAAGATTCGCGCTTTAGCATCCAAACCGCTGACGGCGAAGCCTTGACGGATGAGATGGGGGTGATTTCCGCAAAAGCCGAAGCCTTGGGTTTAACCGGCTTGATCGGCGTAGATAAAAATGATGTCGGACGCCTGAGCTATTTGATGGCGAAAAGTTATTTTCACGAAAACTATGTCCTGAAATTAACTTTGGACAGTAAAGCTCAGCAAACCGCACAGCAGGTTTTAACCGACTGGTTTAATGAGGCGAAAAATAAAAATGCTTATCAGGCGCTCAGACGCGGCGCGTTGGTGGTTTTGGACGCTGAAAATGGCGATATTCTGGCTTCGGCTTCGTTTCCGCAACCGCCTAAAGGCGTGGACTGGAACAAAAAAGCCTGGGATAAAGCGGTGTTTTCCAGCCGTTATTATCAGCTTGACCCGTTTTTAAACCGCCCCTGGCAGGGTGGCGATGCCAATCAAGCTCCGGGCTCCACTTTTAAAGTGCTGATGGCATTGGCGGCGGCGCAGCGGATTAAAGAATTACAGCCCGACCCGAATAATCCCAATGCTGCTTCTGATAGTGCCGCTGAGCCTTTATCGGGCTATTTTAACGGCCTTAATCAAACGCAATTCAGCCGCTTGACCGGTTTAACCATGTCAGCTTATCAACTGCCGGTGTTTAGTGCCGAATATTTAAACAAAGGTACGACCCAGTTTCAGATTGATAATTTTCGGATGAGCGGCGGCAGTTATGAAACGATGGCAGATTTTTATAATAAACCTTTAGGCGTTGCCGGTTGTGGCGTGAATACCGTGGTCAAAAACCGTTTGGGTATAGCTGAAGCGTTGCGCGATTCGTCTAATGTCTGGTTTGCGGAACTGGCGAAATTAATCGACGGTGATGCCGCGCAGTATCACGACCTGCATAATCAAAGCGGCGAACTGGATTTATACCTGAAACGGTTTATGACAAAACTGGGGGTTGCTGACAACCTCAGCCTGCTGGCAGGGGTGGATGATTTGAATAACAAGCAAAAAGCCTTGTGGGACAACGCCAGCCTGTTAAAAACACCGGCCAAGAATAAAGAAAATATCCCGCCGTTATTGCAGAGTAAAGCCGATGCGCTGATGAACTTGACCCAAACCGCAATTGGCCAGAGTTTGTATGTTACGCCGCTGGATATGGCCCAGATCGCAACCTTGGCAGCAACCGGCAACTGGCTAAAACCGAACTTGATTACCCAATGGAGTGATTCTGAGGTAAAACCGTTGCTGCATTTAGAGTTGGATTCCTCTGCAAAAACTTTGATTAAGAGCGGATTGGCGGCAGTGGTGCAAACCGGCACGGCGAAAGAGGCGTTTGCTCATCATTCTGACCGCTGCCGGATTTATGGCAAAACCGGCACAGCCCAAGTCGGCAGCGGCGGCAGAGCATTAGCTCCTTATACCACCGCCTGGTTTATCGGCTGGCGGGAGCCTAAAGTTGCAGCTGATAGCAGTGAAAAAACTGAAAAACAGCCAAAAGAAAAAAAACTGGCGTTTGCCTGCATGGTGACTCATGCCAGCAAATCAGAAACCGGCGGCAGTGTTTGTGCGCCGCTGGTGGCGAATTTTTTTGCCAGGTTGAATCATGAAACTAGCATGAGCTCATCCGGCAATTTCTCAAACTGAATAAGCTATCGCCTCTGAATAGATAATCTCTGTAGCTGATAAAAACCGCGATTTTTGAATCGGGTAATTTTTGCCATCTCCAAACAGAGATTATTTACACTCATCACAAATCCCATGCAGCTCCAGCGTCAATTGTTGCGGCTGGAAAGCATTATTCTTGCCGATTTCGCAAATCGCTTCATAAATAGTCTGAGCCTCCACCTCTTTGGCATCATGGCACAGATCACAAATCAGCAGCACGGAATTATGCGCGGTTTCAGGATGTGAGCAGCCAATAAACGCATTAAGCGATGCCACTTTATGAATCAAACCGGCATCGAGCAAAAAGTCCAAAGCACGATAAATTGTCACCGGTTTGGCTTTCGGATCTTCAAGCTGTAAAACCGCCAATAACTCATACGCTCCTACCGCTTTATGGTTAGACCAAATCAGTTCAAAAATTCGCTGGCGAATCGGGGTCAAGCGGATGTTTTTATCCTGGCAAATAGTTTGTGCCGATTCCAAGGCATGGCTGATACAGCAATCATGGTTCTGGCAATGAGGCGCTGCTGAAGTTGTGGTCATAATTTTCAAATTGGGCAGAGAAACAGAATTTTCACCGGTTGCATTTTGTAATGTTATAACATAACATAAAAGTCATTTTCAAATCCCTGTTCAACTAAAAAACCATGAATAAAGCTATTGCCCTTTTTATTGTTTCCAGCAGTGCGATTGCCGCTAACAATTCAGCGGCAGATTTACCTGAGGTGGAACTGGATGAAGTGGTTGTTTCTTCCCCTGTTTCCCCTGTGAAAGCAGAACAAAATAACCCTGCTATCGAATTATCAGGGGAAAAACTGCGCACCAAAATCGGCGGCACATTGGGCGAAACTTTAAAAAATGAACTGGGCATTACCACGCAGTCATTCGGCTCAGGGGTTGGCACGCCGGTGATACGCGGACAGTCCGGGTCACGGGTGCGGGTGATGCAAAACGGCATCGGCAATAATGACGTTTCCAGTTTAAGCCCTGACCATGCCAACAGCGTTGAACCGATTCTGGCGGAACGGATTGAAGTGTTACGCGGCGCCGCAACTTTGCTCTATGGCAGCGGCACCATCGGTGGCGCGGTAAACGTGATTGACAACCGCATTCCTGAGACTGTGCCAGATAAAATTATCGGCGGTGCGGCAGAACAACGTTACGATTCTTCAAATAATGAAACCGCCAGCGTAGTCAAACTGGAAGGCGGCAAACAAGGCGTGGCTTACCATCTGGATGGATTTTACCGCAGCCATGACAACCTGCGCATCGGCGGCCAAGCCATAGACGAACAGCGGGCGCGAGCTACTGACCCGACTTTGGCGGATGTGCTGTCGCTGGATAATCCTAAAGGCAGGGTAAAAGACTCACGCGGATGGTCGCGCGGTGGTTCGGCGGGATTATCCTATATTGCAGACAAAGGCTTAATCGGCGCATCTATCAACACACTGGAAAACAATTACGGCATCCCTGCTGACGGCACCGGCTCTGCACCGGTGCGGGTTTTTATGCAGCAAAGCAAATATGATTTGAAAGCGCAACTGAACAAACCCTTCGCCTTTGTTGATTCACTGCGCTATAAACTGGGCTACACCGATTATAAACATACCGAACTGGATAACGGCGTTCCAGCGACCACTTTTCTAAACCAGTCGTTTGAAAACCGTCTGGAACTTCAACATCAAACCATTGCCGGAATCAAAGGCAGTTTCGGTTTTCAGTCCACTCATAGCAAATTTACGGTACTGGGTGATGAAGCGATTGTGCCAAATGCCGATATTGCCTCTTACGCGCTGTTTTTACTGGAAGCGTTTGAAACTGGGAGTCTCAGTTATCAATTAGCCGGACGGGCCGAGCTGCAAACCATTCACCCGGAAAATAACCCGCATTTTTCCTATACCCCGTTCAGTGGTGCAGCGACTGTTTCCTGGAAAATAAATCCGCAACACCAGCTCAGTTTATCGGCCACTCATTCACAGCGGGCGCCGCTGTTGCAGGAATTGCTATCCAAAGGTATTCACGCTGCAACCCGCAGTTATGAAGTGGGCAGTGCCAATTTAGGCAAAGAATTTTCCAACAATCTGGATTTAGCCTATCAGTTTAAATCGCAATGGCTGAGTGCAGAGGCTAATTTATTTCAAAACTGGGTGAATGATTATATTTATCAGCAACGCAGCGGCCTGATGTTCAATACCGATATTAATGCCCTGGAAGCAACTTGCAGCACAACCTCGGCGGCGTGCTTGCCGGTAGAACAAAGTCGGCAACGCAATGCAGTTTTTCGTGGTTTTGAAGCCAAGCTGAGCATTCCGTTATTGAAAAATAGCTATGGGGCGCTGGATTTAAGTTTGTTCGGTGATTACACCCGTGGTTACTTTACTCACGGCGGCAATGTGCCGCGAATGCCGCCGTTGCGCTACGGTTTTCAGCTTGATTATCAGCAGCAGAATTTATCCGCCAATCTCCGTTTGACTCGTGCCGAAGCGCAAAACTTTGTGGCCGCGAATGATACAAACACGCCGGGCTATTTGTTGCTGAATCTGGGAGCGCAGTACAAAATCGCCAGTTTTCACAACAGCAAAGTCTTGTTATTTGCCAATGGCAAAAATCTGCTAAATGAAAACATCCGCAATTCAACTTCGTATTTGCGCAACTTTGCCCCGGATGCGGGCCGAAGCGCGGAGCTGGGAATTAGAATAAGTTATTGAGTTTATCTTGGTTCGGGCCTGTCATCACAACGGAAACTGCCAAACGCAACTCGATTTTTTTTTAAGATGTTTTTCCGCTGCTTTGATAAGTTTGAAAAAACTGTTCAAATTCAGCTGCCGACATCGGTTTTCCAAACAAATAGCCCTGCACGCGCTGACAGCCATATTGTTTAAGCAAATCAAACTGCTCTGGTTCTTCCACTCCCTCCGCCAGGGTGGTTAAATTAAGGGCGTTGGCCAAGTCAATCACCGCTTTGGCAATCGCGGCATCATCCTTGTCTGTGGTCATGTCTCGCACAAAAGAACGGTCTATTTTCAGTAAATCAACATGAAATGATTTCAGCCGACTTAACGAAGAGTAATCGGTGCCAAAATCATCAATTGCCAGTTTATAGCCCAGGCTGCTTAGCTGATTCAAAACCTCGGCAATATTATTCGGATATTGCGCCAATCCGCCTTCGGTAATTTCCAGCTCCAGTTTGTGACTGGGAATGTCGGCCTGCTGGCAAATGTTGAGCAGGTTTTCAACAAAATCCACCTGAATCAGTTGGTGAATCGAAATATTCACCGCCAAATATTTCAAATTGACCGCTTTGCTATGTTCCCAAATGCTCAACTGTTTGCAAGCCTGCTCGATTACCCAGTCGCCAATTGACAAAATCAGGCCGGTATCTTCAGCCAACGGAATAAAATCGACCGGCGAAATAAATCCCAATTCAGAATTTCGCCAGCGCAACAAGACTTCGGCGCCGATAATGGCTCTACTTGCCATCTCCACTAACGGCTGATAGACCACATATAACTCAGAATTTTCAATCGCATTTCTAAGTTCGTGAATCATGGTGACCCGCTTTTTGATTGCCTCAATCATTTCGCTGGAGAAAAACCGGTAAGTATTACGGCCAGCATCTTTCGCTTCATACATCGCGGCATCGGCCAGCTGAATCAAATCGCTGATATTGTGGGCATCGTCGGGATAAATCACAATCCCGATACTGGCACCGCCGTAAAAAGTGTAATCCTTGTAGCTATGGCTTTCGCTTAAGCGTTTAATAATCTGGCTGGCAATTTTTTCACACAGTTGAACCGGGTGATTATCCTGCACATTTGGCAACACAATTACAAACTCATCCCCGCCCAACCGCGCCAGAATATCGCCATCGCCTAAACAGGAAGCAATGCGCTGTGCCACGGTTTTCAGCAGCTCATCACCGGCATCATGACCCAAAGTGTCATTGACTTCCTTAAAGTGATCGAGGTCGATAAACAACAAGGCGATTTTAGCCTGATTCTTTTTTGCTTCGCTGATGGCCTGTTCCAGCTGGTCATAAAATAAAGCCCGATTTGCCAAACCAGTCAGCGAATCGAAAAAAGCCAACTGCCTAATCCGTTGTTCGTGTTGTTTGCGCAAGGAAATATCATCAAACACGCCAATATAATTTTTAACCCGGCCTTTGTGATCACGCACGGCGGTAATGGTGAGCCATTCCAGATAAAACTCGCCGTTTTTGCGTTTATTCCAGATTTCCCCGCCCCAACGGTCGCTTTCCTCCAGGGTTTGCCAGATTCTGCGATAAAAATCAGCATCATGACGCCCCGAACTTAAAATGGAAGGATTTTTGCCAATCACATCATCAAGACTATAGCCGGTAACCTCGGAAAATACCGGATTGACGCTGAGAATTTTTTTATTACCATCGGTCACCAATAAACAACTGAGGTTATGTTTAAATACGGTATCCGCCAGGGAAATCTCTTCCAAAGCCTGTTTGAAGCGGATTAATTCGGCAATGGTGGCGCTGCATGTTTTCAGAATCTCGATTTCACTGTTTTTTAACAGATTCCCAGGAGCAAAATACAAAGACAACAAGCCTAATAATTGCTGTTCAGACAGTAATGGCACGACATAATGACCATGATTCGGCATATTGACGTAACATGGGGTATCTGCGACATCAACATCGGCGCAATACTGTATTTGCTGTTGCGCTGCCGCTTGTCCACATAGGCAATAACCATGAGCTATGTGGGCACAGGCTTGGGAAATTTCTGCCGACAGATTATAGTGCGCGGCCATAGTCAGCGTTTTTTCTTCTGCATTATTCAGAAAAATCGCCCCCCTGGGGACGCTTTTTAACCAGGAAATCTGAAACACAATTCGCAACGCCTTGTTCAGCAACTCTTCCATATCCAGCTGATGCGTCGGCAATGACAGTAACTGGTTGGTGATTTGCTGCGCTTCCAGATTCTGCTCCAAGGCATGAGTGTTGCTGGACAGGGATTCGGCGGTTATTTTTAATCGCCACGCCACCGGCGACACAAACAGCAGCAAAGAGCCAACATCAAAGGTGGTTTTCCAGAGGTTAGATAAATTCTCCGGCATAACTATTGGCATCACCAGCATAATCGTGGTTTCCGACACCGCCACAATCAGCAAAACTTTCCACAAGACTACTTTGCTGTCACCTAACAAGGCGAACAGCAGCAATAGCATCAATAACAGATTGGAACAGAGTACCGCATAAAACAGATTGTCGTTTTTAATGCCGTTGCTTAAGGCGGCGATAGAAACACTATCAGGATGAAAATGGGCGGCTGCCATGGCTGTGTAGTGCATGGAACTCACGGCCAGTCCTAAAACCATCCCTGTCAGCAATAATGGCCAATAGGATTTTTGCGTTGCGGTTTGTTGCCAGTGCCCGGTAATTTGCAAGCCGACATAAGAAACCACAAAAGCCACCACAATCGAAGCAGAGAACCAGCCGCTATCATAATTTATCGGTGGATCCATCCGCAGTGAAGCCATGCCGGAATAGTGCATCACACAGATTGCCAGAGTTAAAAACAGGGTTGCTTCAAACTGATGCAGGCGGGTATGTTTTTTTTTGCTGATAATCAGCATGGCCGGAATCGCACCGATAACGGCAAACAGGTAGGAACAGACGGTGATGAAGGGATCATAGGCCAATGCAACCGGCAGGGTAAATGCCAGCATTCCGACAAAGTGCATCGACCAGGTGCCGGTGGCAAAAGCTAAACCGGCGGACGCAATCCGCAAACGTCTGGTTTTATTGCTAAGTCCCTCAAAACCGCTGAGTAAAAATAACGCTACGGATGAGCAAAGAATAGCAATAATAACTGAGGCAATAACTAAACCGGGATAATATTGCGCGTGCATGGGCGTTTTCTCCTTTAACCGGGTTTCATTATTCCATTCAGCAACCCTCTCGTCAAAAATCGCACCGCTTTTTGCAACAGCTCTTGCCGGTTTCGGCCTGGCAAAGCTTTTTTTAGTGGAAACGATGACGATTTCTGTTTTTTAAACTTGATAAATCCCGTTACAAAACGCCCAACGCATAGCGTAAACGCAAAGTCGCCAAAGCAAAATCATGCTGGGCATTATTCAGGTTATCATGCGCCACCGTGCGCAAATCCTCGGCTTTCAGCAATTCGGTATTGGTCGCCAACCCCTGCTGATAACGGTCGATACTGACTTTCATATTCTCATTGGCCTGGGCAATAGTTTGTTTCGCCACTTCAATCCGTTTCTGAGTTTCCTGGGTATCCAGCCAGGCTTGCCGCACCTGCAAACCGATCATGCTCATCAGCTCGTCACGCTGTTCTTTCAAAGCGATGGCCTGGCGGATAATCGCATCACTCTTATGGCGAGTGCTGCTGTCAAACAGTTTCCACTGCATTCCAATGTTCACCATCCACATCCCCTCATGAACCTGATAGCGGTTTTGCTCGTACTGATAACCGCCATTTACGGAAATTTGCGGCAGCAACCCGGCGGAAACGCTTTTTGACTGTTGCTCCAGTGATTCAATTTGCTGGGCTAACACAGTCAGTTCAGGCCGTTGTTTCAAGGCAAGATCATTCAACTCTTTCAACGAACCAGGCGGTGATTTCGGCACCTGATTTGCCAATTTAACTTCAGCAACCAGACTGCGGTTTAACAATTGATTGTAGCGGGCTTTGGCTATGTCGATTTGATTGCTGACCTGCACCACTTTTTGCTGGGCATTCGCCTGTTCCACCGTTGCCGCTAGTACATCATTTCGGGCCACTACCCCTTGAGTAAACTTATTATTTGCATCTTTGCTATGCGAACCCATGCTGGCGACATGACTTTCCGCCACCTGCAATGCCCCCTCTGCCCGCAACACCGCAATATAGGCATCGGCAATCTGCATTTTCAAATCCAGCTCGGTGCTGACTTCAGTTTGTTTCGCCGCCTCCAAAGACGCTTCTGCGGCATTGATATTATGAGTCACCATGCCGCCGCTAAAAACCGGAATTGTCACCATCGCCTGGGTTTTAAAAAAACTGTCCTGCGACACCGGAAACTGCGCCGATCCTCCGGCAAATTCAGCTTTCGCCGCCGGATTAACGCTTAATTTGGTATAACCGGCATTCAGGTTAGCCGTTGGCAGGCGTTGTCCTTCGGCAGCATAAAGTTGTTCATCGTAAACCCGGGTATTGGCTTGAGCGGCTTTAATCTTGTGATTATTTTCAATCGCAGTACGCCAGGCTTGCTCTAAGGTTTCGGCACTGACAAGCTGCGCGGTAAATGCCAAAAGCAAACCGATTAACTGTTTTTTATGCCACTGCATGAAGCACTCCGCGTAAATAAAAAGAAATAGCCTGATTAATCAGTTGCTGTTTTTCTGCGGCATCTGGCAGCGGTTTGATTCCTAACAAACATTGAAAATGCCGGTCGCCTTTTAAAATGCTGAAAAACGTATCAGCCGCAAACGCGGTGTCAGCCACGTTAAAATCTCCGCTGTCATTGAGCTGCTGCAAATAATTTTCCAGCTGCGGCAGAATATGCAGGACACTGCGCTCATAAACCAGTTGCCCCAGGCCCGGAAAATCACGGCTTTCTGCAATCACCAGCCGATATAAACCCAGCGCATCTTCGGTGAAAATCAAATCCACAAATGATTGGGCAATTTTTTTCAGACTGCTTTCCACATCGTTGACTTCCAGAATCGCCTGATTCATGGTTTCCAATAGTGATCTGCATAACTCTGAAATCACCTCAGCCAATAACGCATTTTTGCTGTCGAAATAATTATATAAAGTCGCCTTGGACACCGGGGCGGCGGCAGCAACCTTTTCCATGCTGACTTGCCGGAATCCCTGCGCTAAAAATAAGCGGGCGGCACTGCCAATAATGGCTTGCCGCTTGGAATCATTAAGCTCTATAGACACAATAAAAAGAAGTTTTGCTAAAAAAGAAGGATAAGTTAGAATAAACCAAACCGTTTAGTTTAGCAAGGGTATGTATGAAACGTTTTCTTCCTGTTTTTTTGATTTTATTAGTGGTCATCCCGTTGATTATCTGGGGCAGTTTCTGGCTTTTGGAGCGGCAAAAATACGAGTCTACCGATGACGCCTATTTAAAAGCCAATATGCTGTTGATCAGCCCGAAAGTTCAGGGTTATGTCACTCAGCTTTTGATTAACGATAACCAAGTCGTGAAAAAAGGCGATTTGCTGGTGGCGATTGAAAGTCGGGATTATCAGGCTAAAGTATTACAGGCAGAAGCGGCAATTGAAGAAGCATTAGGCTATAAAAAACGCTTGCAGACCATGAAAGCCACACAACAGGCACACACGGCCGCCGTGCAGGCCAGAATTGCGGCAGCGCAAGCCAGGCTTTCCCCGTTTGCCAAAGATGTGCAACGTTTCACCGCTTTGACTGCGCGTGGCTCAGCACCGATGCAAATGCTGGATACCCTGAAAGCACAATCCCGACAAGCGGCGGCAGAAGTACAGGAACAACAGGCGGCATTTGTCGCCGAACAAAAACAACTGGCCACTTTTGATGTGCAAATGACTGAAGTGGAAGCGCGGCTGAAAAATGCCCAGGCACAACTGGCGCTGGCAAAAATGGATGTGGAATATACCGAAGTGCGGGCACCGATCGATGGGATTATTGGTAATCGCGGCGTGCAGCTGGGGCAACTGGTTCGCCCTGGATTGACCCTGGCGCAGTTGGTGGAAAACAAAGCTATCTGGATTGAGGCTAATTTCAAGGAAAGTCAGCTTAATAAAATCCGTGCGGGTCAGCCTGTCACTATCAAAGTCGATGCGCATCCTGACTTGAAATTACAAGGCACGGTAGAAAGTATTTCGCCTGCCAGCGGCGCAGAATTCAGTATTTTGCCACCGGAAAATGCTACCGGTAATTTCACCAAAATTGTACAGCGGGTGCCGGTAAAAATTGTGTTTAATAAGGGTACGGATTTGAGTTTGTTAAGGCCGGGATTTTCTGCGGAAGTTAAAGTTAAAGTGCAAGAATGAGGAGAACGTCATGTTGAATTCGCTGGTGATTAAAAATTTCAGGATGCTGGAAGATTTCAAGATTGAAAAACTTGGACGGGTGAATTTGATTGTCGGGAAGAATAATTCGGGCAAGAGTACAGTGTTGGAGGCATTGCGGATTTATGCAGGGAATGCGAATGAAGAATTGCTTAAAACTATTACTGAAAGTCACGATGAAATATTTAGCTCTGATTGTAAAATTTTTTTTCCAAATAATGGGCTTTGTTGCACAAATCAAATTTGTTCCAAGCCTCCCCAACCCCAAAACAGTTTTATGCTATAGCAACTGTCATGGGTGTGCCAAGATAAGTGAAACGATTTAATAGAGCGGCACGAATTTGTAACTCGG
>CAIQWF010000263.1 GCA_903875455.1 uncultured Pseudomonadota bacterium | reverse complement strand
CAATACCGGATGAACCGTTAATTAACAGGGTAGGAATGCGGGTTGGCATGACAGTCGGTTCAGATTCCGATTCGTCATAGTTGGCCACAAAATCAACGGTTTCTTTATCAATATCAGCCAGCAATTCATGGGCGATTTTTGCCATCCGCACTTCGGTATAACGCATCGCAGCAGGCGAATCACCATCGACCGAACCAAAGTTACCCTGACCATCAATTAGCATGTAACGCAAAGAAAATGGCTGCGCCATCCGCACCATAGTGTCGTAAACCGCTGTATCACCGTGAGGGTGGTATTTACCAATTACATCACCGACGATACGCGCCGATTTTTTGTAAGGTTTATTCCAATCATTACCCAACTCGCTCATAGCGTATAACACTCGGCGATGCACAGGCTTTAAGCCATCTCTGACATCAGGAAGTGCTCTACCAACGATAACGCTCATAGCGTAGTCTAGGTAGGATTGTTTCATCTCGTCTTCGAGATGAACGGGGATAATTTCTTTTGCGAAGTCTGACATAATTCCGTGAGCGTTATGAAAATCGAACAATCCTTGAGATTCAAAAGGATTCCTTTATTTAAAACCCCGATAAAGCCTAAAAGTCCTTTTATAAGTGGCGGGGTAAAAGGCTTTAATAAACTGTGCAATTATAGCAAATAATGAGGAAAAAGGCATTTTCGAAGCTGGCATGAACAACGGGGTTCAAAAAAACGGTTGGTTGTGGCATAAAAAGAGGGTTTTATGTCATTGTGTAATAAAGCAAATTAGGACAATATTCAAATCAAGCTGTTGCACAAGTTATTGTTTTTGACGCCAAGCCACTTAAGCTGAATGATAGCTTTGAATTACTCAATAAATTAAAACAAAAAGTGAGGAATTTATGACTGCCAAAACCTTAAATTCACAGAGACATCCTCATTCTTCCAAGGTCAGAAAGATTGGAATTTTTACTTTTCCGGGCGTAGAAATATTGGATATTGGCGGTCCAATGGAAGTGTTCACTTTTGCCAATCTGTTTTTGCAAAGCCAGAACGTTATGAAAGAGCCGGGTTACGTTATCGAAGTGCTGGCAGAACAGCCTGGTTCTGTCACTACATTGTCAGGGCTACAGATTATTGCCAATTGCTGTTATCACGATGTCAGCGCAGATATTGACACGTTAATCATTCCTGGCGGCAACATTATTTCCTATCCGTTTTACAAAGACCCGGCATTAATGGCATGGATACGTTTGATGTCGACGCGCACTCGGCGCCTGGTTTCGGTTTGTACCGGTTCTTTTGCACTGGCTGAAAGCGGGTTGCTGAATGGCCTTAGAGCCACCACGCATTGGGATTTTTGCCAGCATTTCAGCCGCGATTATCCGCAAGTCAAACTTGAACCTGACCAGATTTTTGTCCAGGACGGCCATATTTTCACTTCTGGTGGCATTACCTCCGGGATTGATTTGGCTTTGGCGTTGCTGGAAGACGATTGGGGACATGAAATTGCACTGTTTGTGGCTCGCTACATGGTGGTGTTTCTGAAACGTCCGGGCGGACAATCGCAATTCAGCAATTATTTGACCACCGAAGCGGCAAACCGGCCGGATTTACGCAATTTGCAAACCTGGATTATGCAGCATCCAGCCGAAGATTTGCGCGTTGAAGCATTGGCGGCGCGGATGTGTATGAGTTCACGCAATTTTTCCCGGCTGTTTTTGTCTGAAACGGGCGTGACTCCGGCTAAATATGTCGAAATGGCGCGAATTGATGCAGCGCGGCATTATCTGGAAACCTGTGAATTATCGATAGACACGATTGCGGAAAAATCCGGCTTTCTTGATCCAGAGCGGATGCGGCGGGCATTTCTGCGCGAATTAGGGGTTAACCCCAAAAATTATCGAGACCGCTTTAATCTGCATTATTCCAATGCCGATGAAACTAAAAAACTGATTGGCTCTGCAATAAATCAGGATATTCCAAGAGATGTTAAGTAATTTAGCAAAAGTTTTTAGGTGTAAAATTTAACGTATTTTTTCTATTTTAGAATGTAAAAAATTGAAATTTGCAAAAACAACATCGGAAGCCGTTTTACAGGAACTTCACCAAATTTACCAGCATCACACCTGT
>CAIQWF010000262.1 GCA_903875455.1 uncultured Pseudomonadota bacterium | reverse complement strand
GTCGTTTGTCGCCTAATTCAAGGCCCCCAGTTCCTGTTGTATCCAGCTCATAGATTTATTGAAAAAGACATATCATCGCTGGTTTTTAGGATTTGTGGGTAATCGTGTGCGCTTTAGCCCTAATCTAGGGTATTAAAAGAGGATCTAAAAAAACAAGTTAAATACCGCATTTTATGAGAGTGAGCCCAGTCAATTAACATAGTTTTTTTAAAGTTTCCGCATATTTTAACATGATAGCCAAAAGTCTTTGAGCCTGATTTTTCTTATAAATTAAATCATTAGCATCTGTTAATAAAGTTTGATGTTGTTATGGTCTGAATTTTGCAATTACCTAAATTAACCACGTCGAGTGTGTTAATTAAGATAGGATTTAGATTATGAAATCAAAAAATAAATTTGCAGTCGCTGCTATTACTTTGCCGACTTTAATGGCGCAACCGTTGAGTGTGTTAGCGGTTGACAAACAGCAACAGGATGAGCCGGTAGTTTTGGAAACTATTGAGATAAAAGGCAAAAAACCGATTCAAGGCGGATTGAATAAAACCGACCTGAATGCAGAAGGAATTAAGCGAAGTCAGGCACGAGTGCAAGATACCGCCAGATTATTGGAAGATATTCCGGGGGTGAGTTTACAAAGTGCAGGAGGGGTTTCTTCGTTGCCAATTATTCACGGTTTAAATGATGAGCGGGTTAAAATTGATGTCAACGGCATGAATATTACTTCGGCCTGTGCAAACCACATGAACCCACCGTTATCTTATATTGATCCTAGCAATGTCGGGAAAATCAGCGTGTTAAAAGGCATTACTCCTGTCAGTATGGGCGGAGACAGTATCGGCGGCACGATTGCCGTGCAATCACTTGATCCCGTTTTTGCCAGAGCGGGTGAAAAATTTCTGCTCAACGGCCGGTTATCTTCATTTTATCGCAGTAATGGCGACAACTTTGGCGGCAGCATGATGGCTGCGGTTGCTAATGAGAACCTGCGTTTGGAGTACACAGGGTCGTACGCAGAAAGTGCAAATTACAAAGACGGCAACAACAATATTATCGGCTCAAGCGCCTATGTAACTCAAAATCATGCGGTTTTGTTAGCCTTTAAACATGATAACCATTTATTGGAATTTAGAGGCGGTCAGCAATTTATTCCGTTTCAAGGTTTTCCTAATCAACGCATGGATATGACGCTGAACGAAAACATTTTCGGCAATCTGCATTATAAAGGCTCGTTCGATTGGGGGACTCTCGATGGTAAAGTCTATTTGGAAAATACCACTCATCAAATGGACATTGAAAGCGATAAATTTAATACGCCAGCAGGCTACAACAGACCTTTAACCAATAAAATGCCAATGTATACCAGAGGCCGTAATGTGGGTTATAAGTTACAGGCCGAATTGCCGTTTGGAGAAGATCATCTGGTGCGGGTTGGCAATGAGTTTGTCAGCAATCGCATTAATGAATGGTGGCCGGCTGTTCCGGGGACTGCGCCAATGATGGGACCCGATAGCTTTATCAATTTGAACAATGCCAGCCGTGACCGTATTGGTACTTATGCGGAATGGGAAGCCAATTGGACATCGGAACTCAAAACCATGCTGGGATTTCGCTATGACCACACGATGACCAGCACCGGCAACGTTCAGGGATACAGCACCATGTATGCTGCGCAAGCAACTCCATTTAATGGCAAAGCCCGCAACCGTAACTTTGATTTATTTGATGTGACGGCTTTGGTGCAGTTTAAACCTGCTGCCATGACGCAATTTGAGTTTGGCTATGCGCGTAAAAATCGTGCGCCGAGTTTATATGAACTCTATCCCTGGAGTACGAATGGCATGGTGATGACCATGATAGGTTCTGCGGGTGATGGCAATGCGTACACAGGCAATATCAATTTAAAACCTGAAACCGCGCATAATCTGAGTTTAACGGCGGCTTTTAAAGATACGGAAAAAAATGCCTGGGAGTTTAAAGCCACGCCTTATTTTAGTTATGTCGAGAACTTCATTGACGCAGACCGCTGTAACACAGCAGGTTTAAGCTGCACAGTCGCTGCGGCATCGGTAAATAATGCCGCTAACCGAGGCTTTTACTTTTTACAATACGCCAATCACGATGCCCTTTTGTATGGCATTGATGTAAGTGGCCGCGCCGACCTTTATAAAAATGACAGCATCGGAAAATTTGCTGCGCATACCAACATGAGCTATGTGCGTGGTGAACGGACGGATGGCAATAACTTGTATCACATGATGCCATTTAATATGAAGCTCGGTTTAGACCATAGTCTGCAAAACTGGAACAGTACCATAGACATGCAGTTTGTGGATTCTAAAACCGATGTGCAAGACATCCGTGGCGAGTTAAAAACGCCGTCTTATATTTTGTTAAATGCTAAAACAAGCTATAAATGGAAAAATCTAACCCTGAATGCGGGTGTTGATAATTTGTTGGACAAACAATATTACAACCCGATGGGCGGTGCGTATCTTGGAAATATGTACGCTATGAGCATTGGTAGCGGTATGGCGACTATGGGCGGCGGTATTAATACCAATCTCCCTGCACCGGGACGTTCCGTGTTTGTCGGTATGACCCTGGAATATTAATACTGTCTGTTGATGATTCTGGCAGATTTTCAAAACTGAACCGGCAAAAGCTGCGTAGCAAATCTGAAGAAAAGTAGGGGCGAATTAATTCGCCCCTGCAACTTTCAAAAAACCTTAAATCTCAATCCTGCCGGTTAATCCTGTTTCTTGACCAGCCGTTAAGTCACTCCAAAGGCTTCAAGGTATTAATCAGAGTGAACCTTAAATTCACGCTCCAGCAACCAATAGCAACCTCCCAGCCCCATGACCAGAAGCGCAGTGCCAATCACATGCATCGCCGAGACATCGTGAAAGTCAAAAACGATAATTTTTCGCGCCACCGCCATCAAAGCGGTCGCAACAACCATCTTGACCGGAATAACATCATTACGAATATAGAGGGTGATATTGATAAAAATTTCAACCGCAATCAACACAATCATGAATGAGCCGAAAACATGCAAAATTTCGGATTTATCCAGTGTCTCAATCGGTTGTATTAATAACTCATGATAGATGACGACAACCACATCACCTACGCACCAGAGTACCGTCAACATCATTAACAATGCTAGCACTTTGACACCCAATCGGATCCCTGTATGCAAAAACCGGATAAAGGCATCATCTTCTTCCAAAGACAATTCATCATGGACGTTCTTTTTCTTGGCCTCTTTGCGAAAGTGATTTGTGAGTTTGTTAATTAAGTCCAATTTATCCTCGCTGACGCTGCCAGCCAAGTCGGTCTCGAAAAATTTATTCAAACCAGGAACATTACGAAGATCATCTTTTTCGACTCTTTTGAAGCCCATTGTCCATTCGGCGTAGTCGCGAGTATCAATTTTTTTTCTTTCAATGATGCGAAAATCTTTGTGCCGTGGGTCATTTTTGATTAATTTTACTAAATTATCGACGGCATTCTCCTCGCCCTCAAGAATCTGCACGAACCCCTCTCCCGTATAAAGAAGCATACCGGAAATTCCCAGGCTTGCATTATTAAGCCTGGCTTTTTCAAGAATATTCATGAGATCGTCATTACTAATGGGACGGGTTGGGGTGCTTAGATAGGTGAGCTGAATCATTATGAATGCCTCTATAGTTTTTGTTTTAGGAGTTATTCGGCAAAGAAGGCAGTTGCAATTAAAATTATGAGAGTCTGCCAGTCAGGCAGCAATTTAACATATATTTTATAATCTAAGTAGCGAGGAAGCACTGACATCTTCAGGCGCTAAATGACTGTAATCAGACACGATTACTTGTTAGAGAAATCGCCTTAACACGGTCGTAGCTAACTGCTTGACCGAAATGGCATTGCAGCGGGTATAAAAGGTAAGTTTAATTCAGCATCTTTTTTGTTGCATCGCATACTTTGGCTTGTAGTATCGGTGACATATCGCCATGACATTATGAAAAAATCTGCTACATCAAAAATACGGAGTCACCATGGAATCTACGCAGAAAATGCTTAAAAAAGGCACGGCTTATTGTCTGGCGCAAAGTTTTGATATAACGGCTTTGGCAAAAGTGTTATCCGGTTCAAACCTGATTCGGATTATCAAAAATACCATTTTGATTGAAGATGATTGTGCCTGGTCGGTGATTTTTGCTTATGGTGCGGTGGTACATTGGAATGTCGATGTCGACAAACAAACTGAGCTGGATGCGTTATTGTTGGAACATGCCAAAAATCCTCACCCCACGCCAGAGAAAGAACATTTTACTTTTACACTTTTTTGCCCCTCCACCCGGATTTATGAAGACAGTGTTGAAATTGAGTCGGACGACCCGGTAACGATATTTTCTTTATCTCATGGAATGGCGCAATCCATAAAACTGGCTTCTTTTGAAACCTACGCAATTTTAACCATCAACAATACCCGTTATATTCCCAAATCCTTGGCTGAAACTGGCAGCATCAAATTAAATTCCCGCAATATTGCTAAAATTCGTGGACAATTGTTTTTAACCAAAAGCGATATTTTCTTAAATTATGATTTGCTGGATACGCCGGATTTTTTTTGGGAATATCCTGAGTATGAAAGTTTTTACATCATCATCGCAAAGTATCTGGAAATAGCACAGCGTACGGAAATTCTGTCGAAAAAGCTGGAAACGATTCAGGAACTGTTTGATATGTTGGCTGATGAGCAAAAACACAGGCATTCATTGATGCTGGAATGGATTGTGATTGGTTTGATTGCTTTTGAAGCCAGTATGGCGATTGCCGAGAAATTTGTTCATTGATATTTTGCAGCTGTTTGAGACTTCTGGGGTTTACCTGAATGGACTCATCCTTGTGCATTCAACCAGCTTTGTAAAATCAACTGCGCAGCCAGCTGGTCTTGCACTTCCCACAATTTGCCGGCGCTGACATGCAAATCATCAAATAAGAGTTGCTTGGCTTCAAAAGTCGATAAGGCTTCATCAACCTGATAAACCGGCAGCTGATAACGCCCTTGCAATTGCCGGCAAAATTTCTGCATTCTAGGGGTAATCACGTTATCGCTACCATCTTGCTGCCTGGAAATGCCCACCACTAAGCCGATGGGTTGCCATTCCTTGATAACTTGACTGATTACATCCCAGTTTGGCGTTTGATTAACAGAGCGAATGGTTTGCAACGGACTGGCCGTGGCGGTGGTGGTTTGTCCGACCGCTACGCCGATTTTTTTGTTGCCAAAATCAAAGCCGATGTAAGTGCAGGCGGTTAATTTTGCCGCCAAAGGGTCTGTTCTAGCCATGACCGGCCACATTTGCCAACAGGTTGATATTGATGCCGATTAAATTCGCCGCTTCATTCCAGCGTTGACTGACCGGCGTGTGATATAAAATGGATTCGGCATAAGGTGTGTGTAACCAGGAATTCTCGATAATTTCCTTTTCCAGTTGTCCTGCTCCCCAACCGGCATAGCCCAAGGCGATTAAATAATTTTCCGGGCCTTCACCTTTGGAAATTGCCTCCAGAATATCGCGGGAACTGGTTAAAGAGACGGTGTCGGAAATAACCAGCGAAGAATCCCACGCCTGGTCACTGCGGTTATGGATCACAAATCCCCGTTCCGGCTGCACCGGGCCGCCCATATAGATGGGGCTGTTGATACTTGCCAAAGAAGTGGCATCAATATTCATTTGGGCAAAAATATCTCCCAGTTTCATCGACAGCGGACGATTGATAATAATCCCTATAGCCCCTTCTGAACTGTGCTGGCAAAGATAAGTGACGGTATGCGAAAAGTCACGGTCGGTAAGACCTGGCATCGCAATCAGAAACTGGTTGTTCAAATAACTGCTGGCAATCATATTTTATGGTTAGGTTTTAGCTGTAATGTTTGTAACTGAATATTTTTCGCAGACTGATGATAGTAGCCGCGCAAATTCGCACCGTCAGTTTATTAACTCAGAAGTGCTGATGATGTTGCCTTCATTAGAAAAACTCCAAACCCGGCGGATTCTTAGCACATCAAGTTCTTTGGTGATGGCTTCGGGCAGCGGTGCAAAAGGTGCACTCATATTCACAATCCGTTTTGCGGCTTCATCAAGCTCTGAAATGCCGGATGATTTCACAATTTTCATGTCATAAATACTGCCATCGGCATTAATCCCCACATCCATCGATAAAGTGCCGGAAAAGTCCTGCGTACCATTGATTTGCGGATAATTGAGATTGCCAATCCTCTCAACCTTTCTTTCCCAGTCTTTCACATATTGTGCAGCGACATAGCGATGCGCACTAATCATATTAACCGACTTTATGTTGGTTTTTTCAGAACTTTCCTTTAAATACTGGATTTTTGCTCCCAGCTGGGCAATTTGTTTATCCAGTTCTTCCATCGAAAGTTCAGGCTGCGCCTTGGAGTTTTCATCGCTAGCTTCTGTTTTTTCATGTTTTTCAGCACTCTCAAGTTTTTTGGCGGCGGCTTTTTGGGTAATCAAGCGATGCTGGATTGCGGTTTGCGCTTTTGCCGTTTGCGATTCATGTTGCCGACGCTTATCTTCTCCGCTGTTAGGCTTTTTTTTCTCCACCGGCATCGGCTTTTGATTTTCAAGGCCTGCGGCAATTTGATTGTTCTGGGCAAAATATTTGGCATTTTCTGGCGCTCTTTTGGTGGCCGAATTCACGATAGTCACTTCAATTGCTTTACTGACAATCTGTGGTTTAGGCGGCACAAAAGCAACCCCCATCAACACAACGGCATGAATTACGGCGGCAATAAACAGCCAAACTGACAGGGTATCAGAACTTTTGCGCATTCCCTGATACGGCATCTGACTTACAAATTGAGCAGACATATTAAGCTAATTTTTCAACAATATGATCCATCAGTTGCGCACAAATATTGAGTCCGAACTGTTTGTCCAGCTCTTGCACACAGGTCGGGCTGGTGACGTTAATTTCGGTCAGATAATCGCCAATCACATCAAGTCCGACAAAAACCAAACCTTTTTCTTTCAGGGTTGGCCCAACCTGTTTGGCAATCCAAAAATCCCGTTCACTTAAAGGCTGCCCTTGTCCAGTGCCACCTGCGGCGATATTGCCGCGTGTTTCGCCTTGCGCAGGAATGCGGGCCAAAGCGTAAGGGATCGGCTCGCCATTCACCATTAAAATCCGCTTGTCGCCATATTTTATTTCCGGCAGATATTTTTGTGCCATCACATAGCGGCTGTTGTATTCGGTCATTGTTTCCAGAATCACACTTAGATTCGGATCGTCTGTTCGCAAGCGGAAAATAGAAGTTCCGCCCATTCCATCCAGTGGCTTTAAGATAATGTCGCCATGTTCGGTTAAAAAATTCCGAATCAGCTGCGGTTCTCTGGCTACCAAAGTATCGGCGCAGCATTGTGGAAACCAGGCGGTAAACAGTTTTTCATTGGCATCACGTAACGACTGCGGCTTGTTAATCACATAACTGCCGCGTTGTTCTGCCTGTTCCAGTAGATGGGTCGCATAGAGAAACTCCTGATTAAACGGCGGGTCTTTGCGCATCATAATCACATGCAATTCATCCAGTGCGATGGTTTGCTCATCCAGAAACTGGTAATACTGCTGCGGGTTACGTTCAACTTTTAATGTCCGGGTGCGTGCGTAAGCCCGGCCGTTGCGCAAAAACAAATCATTCAGTTCCATGTAATGCAAAATCCAGCCCCGGCTTTGAGCTTCCAGTAACATGGCAAAACTGGTGTCTTTTTTAATATTAATCAGGTCAATGGAATCCATGACCATCCCGAATTTAAGCGTCATCAAACTCTCTCAAGGGTGGTTGCTGAATGAAAAAAGAATTTTACCAAATTTATTTTAGAGTTTGTTATTTACCTAAAAAAGAAATTTTGGTATAAAGGCAGGCTAACTTTTGAATCAAGGCACTCATAGAGGTAACCATGTCCAGAATATGTCAAGTCACCGGCAAACATCCAATCGTCGGTAATAACGTATCACACGCAAATAATAAAACGAAACGCCGTTTTAGTCCTAACCTGCAACATCACCGTTTTTGGGTGGAAAGCGAAAACCGTTGGGTTCGCTTAAGAATTTCTGCAAAAGGAATGCGCGTGATTGATAAAAAAGGGATTGATGCCGTTTTGGTAGAAATCCGTAACCGTGGCGAAAAAGTTTAAGAGGCTTAAAAAATGCGCGATAAAATTAAATTAATTTCAACTTCAGGCTCAAAACATTTTTATACCACCACTAAAAATAAAAAAACCATGCCTGAAAAAATGGAAATCAAAAAGTTTGACCCCGTAGTACGTCAACATGTGATCTACAAAGAAGCAAAAATCAAGTAATGTGTCAGTGTTTTGCCAACAGGGCAAAACTCTTTCCAGTGCCGGGCTGAAACCACAGCAAATCTGCTGTGGTTAGGCTGGTTAAGTTATCCTGAGATTATTTATTAGTCTGCGATTCCAGCATCGCTTTCATCCGTTCTGACTGTTTCAGCAACAACTGGTATTTTTGTTGCAGTTCCTGTTTTTCCTGCTCGGCTTTTTCAGCCCGAATCTTTAAATCTTTCACTTGCTGTTTCAGATTGGCATTTTCTGCTGCCAATAAGTCTGGCGTTGCTGTGTGCGTAGGGACAGAGCGGGTAGAAATAACCAAATTCTCTGTTTGATTAGGGGTGTCATCAAACAAGTCCAGAAATATGTCATTATCAACCTTTGTTTGAGCACTAACACTATGGTTTACCGGCTGCCTGACACTGATGGTGAGATGATTATTGCTGGCAAGCGGCTCAAAGCCAATGTTTGAAACGCAAGCGGAAAATTTATGACACAGTAATAAAAAAGTGGCTGCTTCACTTAAACTTTGCCGATGACTGGTCACCACCACCGGACGGTTGCTATCCAACTTTTTCAGATAATTACGTAACCCCAGTAACGGTACATTAATCGCACTTGATACAGGCGATACTTCAAAATCATCGGCAGAACGTACATCCACTAAAATCCCATCGTTAACCAACAACTCCTCTCTTTGTTTGTCATTAAGCGTTTTTACTAATGGCTCTTTAATCAGGGGCAAAAATTGCTGTTTGTTTATTCTGAATAAAGATAAATTGGTCAATGCGGTGGCGGTATGATTGCGGACAGTTTCGCAAATCAGGGCTTCAGCGCCAAAGCTATCCCACATTTTCAATTTTGACACGGTGAGGTTTTGCTCTGGGGATGAATCCTTATGGGACAATACGCACTCACCACTCTTAATCAGATAAAAATACTCCCCTGCATCGCCCTGTTTTACAATAATATCGCCTGCCTGATACTGAACCTCTTCCAGATGCTCATTGATTTTGTCTAATTGCCCAGGCGGTAATCCCCTAAGAAAAGGAATCATCAATAAGGTACTTATCCGGCTTTGTTCGTCGCCCTTGTTATTTTCCTTGCCGGCAGCGGATGAGTCCTGTTTTTTGAGTACGGACGGGTCTGGCGTGGTGATATAGATACTGTTAAGGCGTAAAAACTGGACTGTGCCCTTCGCTACTCCGTTCACCTTGCGTGGAATTTGATGGGCGAGAGCAAAACGTGCCGATTCTGTGCCCGCCTTGATGACTTCCATTTTTAATTTATCCACTTCCAGCGAAACTTCGCCTTTCAGCAGATAAACCAGCTCTTTTTTAGTATCACCGCGTTTGAATAAAAAAGCCCCAGACTTAACCGTTTCGACCACAACTTTGTCGCAGATAACTTTAAAAATGCTGCTTGGCATGGTCGAAAAAGGAACCATTTTCCTAATAATGTGACCTTCGGGGGAATCAATATCTACAGGCATTTGAATTCGGGTAAATTAAAAAGATGAAAAAAGATTTACAGGGCATGGTAACACAGTGCCAAATCAAACCAAAACAGTGAAAATCACTTTTCAGGCCGGGGTATTTTCCGCAGCTTCCTCGTCTTCATTTTGATTAAACCATTGGTCTAAAACCTGATGAATTTCATCAACTCCGGTTTTGTTTAGCGACGAGAATAATTGTAAAGATAAGGGGAAATTAACCTCCGCCAGTTCTTTTTGTACTTTCAGCAAGGTGTTTTTAGCCGCGCCATAAGCCAGTTTGTCCGATTTGGTCAAAATAATATGCAATGGCAGTTCGTTATGTTCGCACCAGGTAATCATTTGCCAGTCAAATTCCGTCAAGGGATGACGCACATCCATCACCAGCACCATCCCGCACAGGGCTTTGCGCTTGCTTAAATAATCTTCCATCATTTTGTGCCACTTTTCTTTCACCGCCAGCGGCACTCTGGCATAGCCGTAACCGGGTAAATCGACAAACTTTTTCCCTTCGGCAAACTGGAAAAAATTCAGCATTTGGGTGCGCCCCGGGGTTTTACTGATCCGCGCCAGACTGTTTTGCCGGGTCAAAGCATTAATGGCGCTGGACTTTCCGGCGTTGGAACGTCCGGCAAAAGCCACTTCCAGACCTTCATCTTTTGGCGCATCCTTCAACTGCGGCGCACTATTAATAAATTTAGCTTGATGATAAACTGGATTCATCGTTATCTCGTGTGAATGTTGTGTAAGGTAGCGTGAGCTACGAAAAGAACTGGCAGTTTAAAACTGTCGTGTATGATTATTTTTTACTCCCTTAAGGAGAATTTGATGATAAAAAAACTACTAACTGTTTCAATTTCTCTAGCCTGCATGACCATTTTTGCCCCTGCCCATGCTGAAGGCGATGTGCAGGCCGGAAAACAACATGCAGCTGCCTGTGCCGGCTGTCATGGCGATACCGGCAACAGTATCGTGGCAACTTTCCCCAAACTGGCAGGACAACACGCTTCCTATTTAAGCAAGCAATTGCACGCTTTTAAAAGTGGTGCGCGTAATGCACCGATGATGGCTCCTTTGGCAATGGGTTTAAGTGATAAGGATATTGCCGATTTAGCCAAATTTTATTCAACGCAAACCGTTTCTACCAACGCCATGCCTACTTTAAAAGCAGAGGATCATGTGGCAGAAGACAGCAAACATAGCGACAATAAAAATAAAGAAGCCGAATTAAAAGTGCTGCTTACTTTGGGTGGCGATTTATACCGCAACGGCGACCTGGAGCGTGAAGTTTCCGCCTGTATCGCCTGCCATGGCCCGTTTGGAGAAGGCAACAAACCTGCGGGATTTCCTATGCTGAAAGGGCAACATGCCGATTATTTAATTCAAACCTTAACCGATTTTAAAGCCGGTAATCGCGCCAAAGCTGCTGATAACATGATGCACATGATAGCCGGAAAAATGACTGAAAAAGAAATCAGAGCTGTTTCCTATTATATCTCAGTGATGAAATAAGTCGGCCTTTTCCATTTATTCGCCTGTTGTAGTTATTCTCTCTTAAAATTATCGTTCCTGTCGTTCCAATGCAGGAGCGATATAAATTTTATCCTGATTTTCTTCTGTATCCCGTTAAGAAAAAATCCTAATTCAGGCCTGGTTTATCAAACTTAAAGTAATTTAGCCTAAACTTTTACATCTTAAAAAATCTTAAG
>CAIQWF010000261.1 GCA_903875455.1 uncultured Pseudomonadota bacterium | reverse complement strand
GATGCCGTTAAGTTCAGCTTCAATTATTTTCAATTCACTACAACTCAACAAAAAATAGGAAAAGAAAAGATGGATCATTCCACAATGGATCACTCAATGATGGATCATGCTGCGATGGGACATAATATGGCAGGGATGACCGAAATGGCCGCCGCCACCGCCGCCGGAAGTGTTGATTACAGTCTGGCGTTTATTGCCGGATTTCTGGGCAGCGGCCATTGTTTGGGAATGTGCGGGGCCTTGGTGTCGGGGTATTTTATGAATTCCGGCAAAAATCGTTCTTATTGGCCTTATTTAGCTTACCAATTCGCCAGAATTTCGGTTTATACCCTGGTTGGAATGGCAGCTGCTTCGCTGGGGGTCGTGTTGGTTTCCAGCGGTCTGTTTGGGCAAGTACAAAGTATTTTGCAAATGTTTATCGGTATTGTGGTGATTTTTCTGGCTTTAGGGATTTTAGGCTGGCTACCGTTTCAGGGTGCGGTGCGGTTACTGCCGATGCCAGTATTAAGAAAAGGTTTTGCCTCATCCAGAACCAAAGGCCCGATTGTCGGCGCCATGATTGCCGGCTTTTTAAACGGTTTAATGCCCTGTCCTTTGACCTTTGCAATGGCAGTGAAAGCGACTACTGCCTCAAGCGTGCTGGAAGGGGGGGCGCTGATGTTGGCATTCGGGGCGGGAACACTGCCAATGATGATATTTGTCAGTATCGCATTTGGGAAAATCAGTGCGAATATTCGTGGCTTGATGTTGAAAGCAGCGGCGTTGATTATGATTTTTATGGGGGCGAATACGTTTTATCGCGGCTTGAGTTTTTATGTCTCCAAAAACTTTCAACACCATAACTATTTTGCCATGTTAAAACAGCAAATCGACACACTGATTGTTTATCTGAATCAAGTGATTGTCTATCTTTCTGATTTGGTCAATAACATTCAGAATATGTAAAAAAGCTTGCCACGTAACAGAGGCGACCAGATAACTGTTATTTTTGATTTATTTGCGGAGTACAAAATCATGTTTTTGTACTCCAATTCGCCTAAACCAGCCGCAAATCAGTTTAATTTTGCCGCGCCACTATTATTTTTTCAACGCGATTTTGGCCTGATTCCAGAAACCATCCAGCTCAGCCAGTTCGCAATCCCGCAATTGTCGCCCGGAAGCGTTGACCTGTTGCTCGATATAGTTAAAACGGCGGGAAAATTTTTTATTGCTTTCTTTCAAGGCAATTTCAGGATTGACCTTTAAATGCCGGGCTAAATTAACCACGACCAATAATAAATCACCGATTTCTTCCTGAATATGCGGCTGGTTACCAGAATGCCAGGCTTCTTTGACTTCGTGCAATTCCTCCATCACTTTATCAAACACCGGCTCAACTTCTTTCCAGTCAAAACCGTGACTGGCGGCTCTGTCCTGAATTTTTTCGCACTGCACCAAGGCCGGCAAATTCACCGCAATTCCGGCAAGTACGCTTTCAGGTTCGGCGGTTTTATTTTTTGCCAGCCGCTCCCGTTCTTTCGCCGCTTCCCAGGCTTGATGGCGCTCGGCATCCGTGTTAAACACTGCACCATCAAACACATGTGGATGCCGCACAATCAGCTTTTCGCAAATTCCCGCAGCCACCTGTTCAAAATCAAACAGGCCTTTTTCGCTGGCCATTTGCGAATAGAACACCACCTGCAACAGCAAATCGCCCAGTTCAGCGCGTAAATCATCCATGTCCTCGCGCTCAGCTGCATCGGCAACTTCATAGGCTTCCTCAATGGTATAAGGAATTAAACTGATGAAATCCTGCTTTAAATCCCACGCACATCCGTCTTGCGGATGGCGCAGGCGCGACATTAAATCCAGTAGTTTTTGGGTATTCGTTAAGCTCAAAGTGAGGTTCCAAAATTGTCGTAGTAGCGTTTTTTAAAATCTTCCATGCTGAAAGTATGATTTTGAGTGCCATGATGTTCAATTTTAATCGTGCCGAGTAATGAGGCGATTCTGCCGGTTTCTTCCCAGCTGTATTCGTTCATCAAGCCGTATAACAAACCGGCCCGATAAGCATCACCGCAACCTGTTGGATCCAGCACCGCTTTAGGAGTCGCGGCAGGAATGTGGATAGTACGGCCTTGGGTATAAATTTCCGAACCTTTATCGCCGCGCGTAATAATTAAGGCATCAACCATTGCCGCCAGCTGTTCCAATGACAAGCCCGTGCTGTTTTGCATCAGTTCAGATTCGTAGTCGTTAAAGATCGCCCAGGTGGCTTGCTGCATAAATTTCAGCAACTCTTCGCCGCTAAACATCGGCATTCCCTGACCGGGGTCAAAAATAAACGGGATTTTTAATTCCGCAAATTCGGCGGCGTGCAATAACATCCCTTCTTTGCCGTCCGGTGCCACAATACCAATGCTGATTTCTTTATTATCAGCAGGTACCGAATTGAGATGCGATGAATTCATTGCGCCGGGATGAAAGGCGGTAATCTGGTTGTCATCTTCATCGGTGGTGATATAAGCCTGTCCGGTATAATTATCATCCACCACTTTAATGTATTGACTGGAGATACCGGTTAAACACAGCCATTGTGAATAAGGTTCAAAGTCATGTCCGACTGTTGCCATAATTAAAGGCTCTTCACCTAGCAAATTCATGTTGTAAGCGATATTGCCGGCACAACCGCCGTACTCCCTACGCATGGCAGGAACCAGAAAACACACGTTTAGGATATGGACTTTATCCGGCAAAATATGGTTTTTAAATTTATCATGAAACACCATAATAGTGTCATAAGCCATTGATCCACATATTAATGCGCTCATTGTATTCCTCTTATATTAATAATGCGGCCCAAACGATTGCCGCCCAGACCAGTGATAATAAAACTGCCGCCGAGCCGATGTCTTTAGCCCGGCCTGATAATTCGTGGCGTTCCAGGCCGACCCTGTCAACCACCGCTTCAATGGCGCTATTGAGTAATTCTACCAGCAACACCAATACTATGCTGCCAATCAGTAATAGCTTGTCCTGCGTGGTATGCCCCAACCACAAGGCCAGTGGTGTGCTGACAATAAATAATAAAACTTCTTGCCTGAAAGCTTCTTCATGTTCCCAAACTGCCTTGAATCCCGCTATGGAAAAAAAACAGGCATTGATAAGTCGCTTTAAACCTTTTTCGTTTTGTCCAGCCATGACTATTCCTGATTAATTGTTAATCATTTGCTGGTAAGCGCTGGCCGTCAGCAGATTTTCCAGTTCTGAAACGTCCTCTGCCTTGATACAAAATAACCAGTTTTGATAGGGCGCATCGTTGACCAGTTCCGGCTCGTCGCAGACCTGTTCGTTGATTGCAACAATTTCGCCTGTGACCGGAGCAAACAAATCAGAAGCGGTTTTAACGGATTCGACCACCGCGCATTGCTCGCCCGCTGCCAGTTTACGCCCAACTTCCGGTAATTCAATAAACACCAGATCACCTAACTCAGCCTGGGCAAAATCGGTAATTCCTACCCGGACTAACTGGCTGTTTTCCAGCATTGCCCATTCATGAGTTTCGGCATAACGTAAATTTTCAGGTAAGTCGCTCATTTTAAATTCTCATAGTGCTAGTCGTTAAGATTCGAGGGTCAAGCATAATGGGCTATTTTCAGAAACACCCAAACATCCCTGCTTTACATTTATTAAAGTGTCAAAATAGAATGCTTATTTTACGTTACTTTATAACCTTGAAGGAAATTCATTATGCGTTTTAAGATTGTTATTATTTCAGTGCTTGTAGCAATTTTTTCAGGCTGCTCCAATACCCGTCCAAACTCTGCTGCTGTCGAAGTAAAACCGTCAACGACAACGGCTAATGTGCAACAAGTAAAAGGGCTTAACGATGTGGATGGGGAAATCGTAGGCAAACCTGCGGCTAACAGCAAATTTAAAGATTTAAAAATTGGCATGTCTATTCAGCAAGTTAAAAATGCGATTGGCGAGCCTTCCGACCAAGGCGAATATGAATCTGGTAAACGCTGGATTCCTTTTTATTATGGCGATGATGTACGCCGGACAGAGTTAGTTTATAAAGGCCAGGGCCGATTAACTTTTGCCAGTGGTTCTGCGTTTGGAAGTCATGGCGGAGCATTGATTCGGATTACTCATAATGCCAATGAAGCGGGGACTCGTTAAGCTGTTTTTGTTTTGCCAATCAAACGGGGTGATTTACTCCGTTTGATTGAGCGTCACCTTGCTTGCCTGCAAAGTAGCCGGCAAGCCTTCAAAATTGGGGTATTCTAAAAACCTCCGAATTTGGCTGATAAACTGCCTATTCGGTAATGAAAAATCTACCCAAAGAATAATAAATACTTACATCGGAATTATGGAACTGATACAACAAGGCATCGAAAAAGGCTTGATTCGTTTTGACAACTCGTAAGATGGGTAGAACGAAAGTGAAACCCATCACATCACCGCTTAAAAGATGGGTTTCGGCTATCGCCTCTACCCATCCTACATAAAAAACGCT
>CAIQWF010000260.1 GCA_903875455.1 uncultured Pseudomonadota bacterium | reverse complement strand
GGCTGTTGAGCTTGTTCCCGTTGTAGCATTCATAAACTTTCCCCGCTGCTGTGGCTCGCCGCTTACAAAATACACCGGCCGCTCATAGCCTCTGCCATAGAAAGTGTCCTGACCGGGTATGCGCATGCCCATGTGGTCACGGTCGTCGGCTATCTGGTTAAACATCCAGTCATCTCTCGGGTGCATTTTCAACAGCCAGTCTAATCCCCATTTGGCTTCGCCAAGCACATCGGCCATACCGTTTTTGCCATCCAGTCCGTTGGCTTGTTTTTCATCGCCAAATACTCCTGGAAAATCTCGGTAAGCCATCAATAAATGGTAAGTGGCGTTGGCAGAAGTAGTGCTGTATTGCAGGTAATCGCTGGCATCATGCCATCCGCCCACCACATCAATGCGGGTGCTGTCTTTTATGCCTGCTTTTTCACCGTACAGTATGTAACCGTCATGAGTGTGGCAACTGTCCTTTAAAAAAGGGTTGAAACCTGTTCGTTGCTGCCGCATGTAACGAAGGCAAAAATCAGCTGCACCTTTATATACATCATTACCAATTTCAAACTCCGGCGATTTTACGCCGCCTGCCTGTAAGTAATAACGCCCCGGTTTTTTAAAAGATGAAAAATTGAGCCGGTACGTTTGTTTAAACGGGCCATACGCACCGAATGGATTTCCTGTCATTCCAGAACTGGCAATTTTTTTGGTTTTTGCATCAATCAGCTGCCAGCGGTCAAACGTTAATGGCTCCTTGCTGCACCACACAGCCACTTTAACACCTTTCGGGGTATAGCCTAACTGATTAATACGTATCCAGCCTTGCGGATTTTCATTCTTAACAAAAGAGAGAAAAGGCAACAATACAATAACAAGCCACTTCTTCATGAGTAAAATTTGTGTTTCAATTCGCCCCGTTAAGTTACAAACAAGCATGTTAACTTAGCAGCCGTAAATTTTATACGATGAAATTAGTGACTTATCTGAAGGAAGGACATGAACAATTGGGTGTTTTGATAAACGGTATCGTTTACGATATGGATGTGCTGCATCCCGATTTGCCCGGAAGTATGAATATGTTTTTAAACTATTGGGAAGACATGTTTCCTTTTGCACAGGCTGGTGAGCTTATGCTGCGGGAAGGAACAAGGACAAGTAATAAAAGTGTTCCGATAGGCGAACTGGAATTGCTGTCGCCGGTTCCTTTTCCAAACAGTTTACGCAAAGGCTTTGCTTTTCGCAATCATGCAGAGGCGCTATGGCGTAGCAAAGGGGCGGAACTGCCATCTGCGTTTGATCAGTTTCCTGTTTTCAGTTTTTCAAACCACCACAGCACACAAGGCCCCGGAAATATTTTTTGCATGCCCGACCATTTTGAGAAACTAGATTTCGGGTTGGAAGTGGCCGTCGTAATAAGCAAACATGGAAAAAACATTAGTGCAGCAGAAGCTGATGATTATATCGGCGGGTTGATGATAATGAACGGCATGTGTGCAAGAAGATTACAGGAAGAAGAAATGCAGATTAACAACAGTTCAGCCAAAGGCAATGATTTCTGCACCGCTTTTGGTCCATGGCTGGTTACGCCGGATGAGTTGGAAAACTTAGAAATACCTGCAAAAGAAAATCACACGGGTAAATGCTGGAACCTGCCCATGAAAGTTTATATAAACGGAGAACTGATAAGTGAAGCCAACCTGGGCGATATGGACTGGACCTTTGCTGAGATAATTGAAAGGGCATCTTATGGTGTTGATTTATATCCCGGCGATGTAATTGGCAGCGGCCCGGCGGGGAAAGGCTGCTTTCTGGAATTGAACGGCATAGGCAAGAT
>CAIQWF010000259.1 GCA_903875455.1 uncultured Pseudomonadota bacterium | reverse complement strand
CCTGATTAAACACGCTTACTCTCAAGGGATTAAAGCCGAACAAGGCATAGAGTTTTAAGCCGTTTCCAATCCTGAAAAACTGTTAAACCATTGTCCGGTTGCCTCACCCTTTTTTGTCAAACTTATGCCGATATTATTATTTTCCTTGCGCGGCGTACCCGAAGATGAAGCTTTTGAAGTGCGCGAATTACTCACTGAACATGAAATAAACTTTTATGAAACCTCCGCCGGCAACTGGGGCGTGTCGATGCCTGCGTTATGGTTGCGCGATGATAGCGAACTGGAAAAAGCCCGGCAATTATTGGATGAATATCAGCGACAACGGCAAATTACCCAGCGGCAATTATATTTACAGCAGAAACAGACCGGTGAAAGTAAAACTTTATTTCGGGCATTTAAAGAAAAACCGCTGCTATTTATCGCTTATTTGGCCGTGTTGATACTGGTGGTGTATGTGTCAATCAAGTTTTTGTTTGAACTGGGTTTGTCTTTATGACACTAAAAATGATGCAAAACTTTTGGGAATGGTAAATTGTGAATGATTTTTTAGTTTTTCAAGTGCATGGCAATGCAGATAATCCAGGAATGGCAAGCTCACTGGAAACTTTGTTAGCGTTTCTGGATAGTCTGCTGGGTAAATCGATGGGAGAGATTTTTTCCTCTCTGATACCGGGTGTTGCTGGATTGGATAATATTCACCCGATGCTGGTGCATTTCCCTATCGCCTTTTTAACCTGTTTTGTCCTGCTCGATTTGACTGCAACCCTGATGAAAAAAACGCACTGGCGCGAGTTTGCCGGCGGTTTGTTGTATTTGGGCACTGCAACGGCAATATTTACGGTGATTGCAGGATTTGTGGCAGCAAATTCGGTCGCTCATGGTGAAAATGTTCACTCCATCATGGAGCACCATGAGGCCTTTGGTGTTTCGGTATTGGGCCTGGCAGGCGTGTTATCCGGTTGGCGATGGAAATCCGGGCATCAAATTCAAGGCGAAATGAATATTTTTTATTTGCTATTGTCCGCATTATTGGGTTTATGTCTGGCATTGGGGGCTGATTTAGGCGGGCTGATGGTTTATAAATATGGCGTGGCAGTTGAAGCGGTGCCAGTTTCTGTGTCGAATCAACATCTGCATCATGCTCATAGTCATTAAAAACTGATAGCTCCCATCCCTCTCATTTACATCTTTCGAGGTTTTGTCATGGAACAATTGGATCAGATTACGGCTACGTTAGCTTTAACCATGGGCTTGGGCTGGGCAAGCGGGATTAATTTGTACGCCACTTTGCTGACCTTAGGGATTTTGGCTAACAGCGGCAATATTCAGCTGCCGCCTGATTTGCAGATTGTGGCTAATCCGCTGGTTATCGCTGCTGCCGGATTGATGTATTGTGTGGAGTTTTTTGCCGACAAAATTCCCGGTGTTGATAGTGCCTGGGATGGCATTCATACTTTTATCAGAATTCCCGCTGGTGCAATTCTGGCAGCCGGCACAATAGGGCATATTTCTCCAGAACTTGGACTGGCTGCCGCCATAGTGGGGGGAGCTTTGGCCACCAGCACTCATGCGACCAAAGCGGGGTCTCGGGTGTTAATTAATACGTCTCCCGAGCCTTTCAGCAATTGGGTGGCTTCTATCGGCGAAGATATTACAGTTATCACCGGTATTTGGGCTGCGGTACAGCATCCGGTATTCTTTCTGGTAGGCTTGGCGGTTTTTATTGCTTTTATGATTTGGTTATTGCCAAAAATCTGGACTGGAATCAAAAAGGTTTTTCAGTTTATTTCGCGGTTATTTGGCACCAGTCAAAGCACCAATCCACCAACATTATGATTTTTTCCTTGACTATAAGGGTTTAATCGTGTGTAATAGGCGGCTGTTTCGCCCAGGTAGCTCAGTCGGTAGAGCAGAGGACTGAAAATCCTCGTGTCGGCAGTTCGATTCTGCCCCTGGGCACCATATATAAATCAAAGACTTAGACGTTAAAATCTAGGTCTTTTTTTCGCCTGAAAAAAGTCGGTGATACCCCCGTGATACCGTAGCGGTAAAAAGTGGTAAATTCTGATAAAACTTAAGCGGCAATCATTGCGGGTTTAACCACCTAAAGCAATCTTTTCAAGTTCATCATCGCCCCAGTCTCGGTAAAAATCATCCAGCGTCTTGAATTGGTTGTTTACGTTCAAATCTGTGACTGTCTCGGTCGGTAGATTGGCTTTGTTGCACAAATCAAATTTGTTCCAAGCCTCCCCAACCCAAAACAGTTTATGCTATAGCAACTGTCATGGGTGTGCCAAGATAAGTGAAACGATTTAATAGAGCGGCACGAATT
>CAIQWF010000258.1 GCA_903875455.1 uncultured Pseudomonadota bacterium | reverse complement strand
ATCGAGTTTCCAGTTGGTCATGCGAAAGAGTTTTTAATTTACGAAGCTTCGCCGGAAGGTGTGCGTTTTATTAGTCATCGCAAAGCTGATCAATATTGCGGCGGTGATGTGAGTTGTGGTGAAACCGAGTCTACCTTGCAAACCACGATTCGCGCTTTAGCCGGTTGCGAAGCGGTGTTGTGTTCTAAAGTCGGTTACGAGCCTTGGGAAATGTTGGAAAGCGCAGGGATTATGCCGAATGGCGAACATGCGATGGAAAACATTGAAGAGGCGGTGATGGCGGTGTATCTGGAAATGGCGAAAGCAGGAAAACTGGATACAGAACAACTCAGAGCGAGTGCTTAATCAAATCCACCCCAACCCTCCTTTTCTAAAGGAGGGAGTTCCCCATTTGTTAAAGGGGGTTAGGGGGATTATCAATCAAGGAGTTAATCATGGCCGTAAAAATCATTGATTTATGCACCAATTGTCACGCCTGTATGCCGGTTTGTCCTAGCAACGCAATTTACGAAACCAAACCACATTTTATGGTTGACCCGAAAAAATGCACTGAATGTGAAGGGGCGTTTGCTGATTTTCAATGCGCCAGCATTTGCCCGATTGAAGGCGCGATTCTGAATTCCTTTGGCGAAGCGATTAACCCTCCCGGCTCATTAACCGGCATTCCGCCCGAAAAAATGGCTGAAGCAATGGCTGAATTGAGAGCGCACTAACATGGCTACGGTGATTTTTTATGAGAAACCCGGTTGCGCCAGTAACTCCCGACAAAAAATGTTACTGATGGCAGCAGGGCATCTGGTTATCGCAAAAAGTGTGTTGGAACAGCCTTGGACGCTTGAAACTTTGCGGCCATTTTTTGGCGATTTAGCAGTACGCGACTGGTTTAATTACAGCGCACCGGCGATTAAATACGGTGAAGTTGAACCGGATAAACTCGATGAAAATCAGGCACTCGCTTTAATGCTGGAAACACCATTGCTGATTCGCCGTCCGCTGATGCAAGTCGGTGATGACTATCGCGCTGGGTTTGATGCAGAACAAGTGGAAGCGTGGCTAGGTTTAACCACGTTAAAAACAGAAGCCGATTTAGAAAAGTGTTCACGCTCTGCTGCCGCAGGTGAATGCCGCCATGACTAAACCCGTCCTATCCAATTCAGAAGGCGCTCCACAAGCCGTTGCATTATCGCAGCGTGTGCATTGGATAGGCGTGTTAGACCCAAATTTGCGCACCTTCGATATTATTTTAAAAACCGCCAACGGCACCAGCTACAACTCGTATGTAGTGCGCGGCAGCGAAGGCGTGGCGATTATTGATACGGTGAAAGAAAGCTTTTCCGGCGATTTTTTTGCCCGCCTCGAATCGGTCGCCCGTTACGATGAAATCAAAGTCATCGTCCTGAATCATTTAGAACCCGATCACAGCGGCGCGTTGCCAGAACTGATGCGCCGTGCTCCGCAAGCACGGTTATATATTTCACAAAAAGCCCAATCCATGCTGAAAGCCTTGTTAAAACAGGATGAGCTGGAATTTACTCCCGTCATTACAGGTGACGCAGTTTCACTGGGCGACAGAACCTTAAGTTTTTTACACACCCCTTATCTGCATTGGCCTGACACCCAATGTACCCATTTAGTGGAAGAAAAAATTCTGTTTTCCGGTGATGTGTTTGGCTGTCATTTTTGTGACACGCGCCTGTTTAATGATGAAGTTGGCGATTTTCGCTTTTCCTTTGAGTATTACTACGCCCACATCATGCGGCCATTTAAGTCCTATGTGAATACCGCGCTGGATTTACTCGACCCGCTCTCTCCTTTCAAGCAGATTTTGCCGGCGCATGGCCCGTTATTGCGTGACCAGCCCCAGCGTTATCTACAACGTTATCGTGAACTTTCGCGTTCCGCATTGGAAAGTGACATTGGTGCGGACGAAAAAACCCTGCTGATTTTTTATATCAGCTCTTACGGCAACACCCGGCGAATGGCAGAAGCGATTTATGAAGGCGCGATGTCAGTGGAAAAAGTGCGGGTGTCTTTGTACGACCTGGAAGGCGGCGAAATCACCCCGTTTGTGGATTTGATTGAAGGCGCAGACGGTCTGCTGTTTGGCACACCGACCATTAATGGCGATGCAGTGAAACCGATTTGGGATTTGTTGTCTTCACTGGCAGTGGTGAATCTGAAAAGCAAACTTGGCGGCGTATTCGGTTCTTATGGCTGGACCGGCGAAGGTGTGAAGATGGTTGAAGACCGCTTGCGCGGCCTCAAGTTGCGGGTTCCTATTCCCGGAATTCGCATCAAACTGATTCCGACCGATGAAGAAATTTGTCAGTGTCGTGAATTTGGACATGAATTAGCACAAGAACTGCTAGGTTTAAGAACCTCTAAAGTGATTGATTTAGCTGATTTAAGTTAATTTTTTAAAACACAACAGGAGTTATAACAATGGCGAAAGCGTCGATTACCTTTGAAGACATTAACGTGACCGTGACCGCACCAGCGGGGACACGGGTAATTGAAATTTCTGAAAAAGTAGGCTCAGGCATTACCTACGGTTGCCGTGAAGGCGATTGCGGTACTTGCATTATGAAAGTCACTGAAGGCTGGAATAACTTAACGGAACCGTCCGTGCTGGAAGATAAAATCCTGCGGGAAAACATGGCAGGCAAACACAACCGTCTGGCGTGCCAGGCACAGGTTTTGGGCGGAAAAATTTCGGTTAAACCGGTTTAATCTAAAAATTTACACATTTTTGTAAGGAGTTCTTATTATGGCGTTAGTCACTTTTTCCAGTCCGCAGTATCGGGATAAAACTGTTTACGCGGTAGCTGGAAGCCACACCGAAACTGTGTTGAAACTCGCCCGCGAAAATAAAATTCCGATTAATTTTCAATGCGAAGACGGCGAATGCGGCACTTGTGTGATTAAAGTTAGCAGTGTTGATAAAAAACTGGAGCGCATGGGCGGCCCGTTAACGGAAAAAGAAAAATCCGTTTTGGTCGAAATCGGCAAACTGACCAAAGCGGAAATGGAGCAAATGATTGTTGATGATTTGCCTTCTGCCTGGCGGCTGGCTTGCCAGATGATTGTGCGTGACGAAGATATTTTGGTCGAGTATTAAATATTATGACGCTTCAAGCTCATCCAATAGATAAAAACAGTATTTATTCCAGACTTGTTCAGGAACCGCTGCGCAGTGCCAATCAGGAATGGTTTTCCTGCATTGTGGCCAGCTGGTCTGGTGGCGAAAGTGTACTGCCTGATTGTCTGGGCTTGGAGCGTCGTGATTTTGTTGCTTTAAATCATCATTTTTTTCCTGATTACCGTTTGCCAATCCGCGCTTTATCAGGCGCAAAAGCAGATTTTAGCCGGATGTCGGAACGGCAGGATTTAATCAACCTGCTTAAAAGTTACAGCAATCCGCAGGTGATGGAAATTGACTGGGTGATTGGAATTCTGGTTGCCGGCTGTTTAGGCAATGACCATCTATGGCACGATTTGGGATTGTGGTCGCGTTCGCAACTTAGCGCGTTATTGAATTACAACTTTCCTGAACTGGCTGCCAAAAATGTCCACGATATGAAATGGAAAAAATTTCTTTATAAACAGCTTTGTGAAAACCAGGGCGTGTATTTGTGCCGTGTGCCATCCTGTGAATTTTGTGTCGATTATTTGAATTGTTATGAAACAGAAGATTAATTTTTCTTGATTACCTGTAAGTGCTTGCAATTGAAATCAGTCGTGCTCGCAATTGCAAGCACTTAAACTTACCGTCCTAAAGAAACAGAGAAGATGTTAGTATCACAGCCCGCCTTTTTTAATAATCGCAATACATTCCTTTAGAAACTCCAGTTTTTCTTTATTTTTAAGCCCTCCTAGTGTGACATTGATTAAGGTGTCTATCTGCTCAGGACGGTTAAAAGCAGGTGATTTTGTTTCTACGGATTCTAGTATTTCCGTTTCGCTGACTTCTTCATCAGATATTTCCACAGCAGATTCTATAGCAGCGGAATTAGATTGATCTGAAGCAATCAATTTTTGTTGTTCTATCTGAGATTTGATTGATAGCTTTTCGCGCACCTCTGCTAATGAAAGTCCTTTGCCGGCAACATCAAAATAAACTTCTCTGGCAATGGAACGGTTTTTAGGGGCAGTTAATTCATAACATGCAGAAATACTAATGCCTTTCATCGAAAGGTTGGATTTTTCGTTAAAAAACTCCGCTAAACACATTAAGCGATGGGCTTGTTTTGGATTTAGGTCAGACAAATTGTCTGACAACCACGCCCCGAATTGTTTGTCGGAATTAAATTTAGACCTTGCCGCAAGAATAATCCTCCCTTTCAATGAAATGGTCTAATAATACCGGACACTTCTAAAGACAGATTTATAATGTCAACAGAGGTGAGAAATGAGTAATAAAACTAAACATAAACGACCCAAATATACGCTTGAATTTAAAAAAGATGCAGCAAGTTTGGTCATT
>CAIQWF010000257.1 GCA_903875455.1 uncultured Pseudomonadota bacterium | reverse complement strand
AATTTATGTTGAACCACTTATGAGTCTTCTGATGTTCGAGGACAAGGGCTGTTTTTTTAGATGCTATATTGCATTTATTTTGAAAGTATAAAGCTCATTTAGGGTTTGACTGTAAAAAAGCTTAATCTAGTAAACACCAACTTTGCGCGTGGTAACGTAAATTGTATAAATCAAATTAAAAAGAAAGAGAATTACTCATGTTTGCTTCAAAAAAATTCGTTTGTTTGTCACTGATGGTATCAATTGTCTCTGGCTGCGGTGTAACCCCGAAATCCCTGACAGTGGAGGAGGTTGCTGAGTTTGCTTTAACTGATATTAGTAAAATCTACAAGTCACAAGAAGAATTACCTAAATTATTGACTTTATCCGATGCAATGGCCAGAGCATTAAAATATAACCTGGATAACCGGGTTAAATTAATGGAACAATCGGTAGCCAGCAAAAGTATTGATATGGCAGAACATGATATGTGGCCTAAATTGGGTTTATCCGCAGGTTATCTTGATCGCAGTAATATTGATGCTTCGCAAAGCAGAAATATTTATACAGACCAGCTGAATTTTACCCATTCCACATCACAGCAAAGAGCAAGGGAAAATGCTGATATTCGGTTTACCTGGAATATTCTGGATTTTGGCGTGAGTTATTTACAGGCAAGGCAGAATGCTGAAAAATATCTGATTTCACAGAAAACCAGGGAAAAGGTGATGTTGAAACTGCTGCAACAGGTGCGCTCTGCATATTGGCGGGCAGTGGTTATGCAGAGAATGTCCAAGGAAGTGGATGCCATTTTAAAACGAGTTGATGTTTCGTTGGCGGACTTAAATGCAGTAAGGGAAAAACAGCTGTATACACCGTTATTTGCATTAAACGACATTCGCTCTTTAGTGCAAACCAAGAAAGAACTGGAGGATATGAAGGAATCAATTGTTATCGCCAATGTTGAATTAGCGACTTTGATTAATGTTCCGGCACGCACAGTATTAAATTTGGAAACGCCGAAAAATTTTGAGGTGGTTCCTAAAGTACCTAACAATATCAATGAAATGGAATTGACTGCTTTGCTTAATTCCAGTGAATATGCCAGTGAAATCTATAATGTTCATATTGAGCAGATAGAAACCCATAAAGCTTTATTACGATTATTACCAGGGATTGAATTTTCTTATGCGGGTAATTACTCTTCAAACTCCTATCTGTTCAATAACTTGTGGGGCGAAGCCGGGGTTCGGTTAGCCGGAGACTTATTAAAATTATTAACCGTTCCTGATACTTTGGAGTATGGCGAAATAACCCATAATCTGGCGGTATCACGCCGTTTGGCTGTTAATACTGCGGTGGTTGCAGGAGTGCATTTGGCATGGCAAAACTATACCAACGCGGTTAATCGTCTGGAACAGTCAAAATTTTTAACCAAAATTGATAATGAAATAGCCGCACTGACCAGAAATGCCCAACAAAACCGTTCCGGCTCCGAAGTTGAGGCTATTCAAAATGAGTTTAAGGCTTTTGGCTCAGAAATGGGGCATTTATTGGCGTATACCAAAATGCAGGATTCTTTTGGAACTTTTCTGGTGAGTTTAGGATCTAGCCCTGTGCCGCAGGATTATCAAAACCTGACTGTCACAGAGTTATCTAAAATACTCAGTAGCAAATACCGATACTGGGAAAACGGCCAGTTGGAAATTGTGAAGCTTGAGGATATTAAAAAACGTATTGCGGAAAGGCTGGAGCGTGAGGAGAATAAATCAATAGTTAGAAAAGTAGTTGAAGACCCTGTTACGATTCTGCCTGATTTAACTAACAGTATTGATGCTCATAAGCAGGAAGTAAAAGATGTCCTGCAACAAAAAGATGCTCCACAAGCATTAGGTTATCTGCAATCTGAAAAAACAAAACCTGAAGTACAGTCTATTGATGCAAAAAAATCTTCTGAAAAGACAAGTCAGCCTGAAGCTGCGAAGGTGAAAACCGTTGAAAAAACGCAACAGCCAAAGGCAGCGGACAACAAGGTTTCTGCAACTACCACAAAAACTGTCGAAAGCAGTAAATAAGGAGAATGACTTTGCTCAGAAATATAGTGACAATCAGCTTGTTATTTACATTAGCAAACAGTCATGCCGATAATCTGGTTAAATCCCCGCTAACTGCCGCCTCGTTGTCCTCTAAAGCTGAAAGTGCGATTCGGGGTCAGCTCAAAGCCAGGCAGTTTACAATTTTGGCCGCCAATTTACCGGGAAAACTGATTAATTTTCCTGTCACCATTGGGCAGCGTT
>CAIQWF010000256.1 GCA_903875455.1 uncultured Pseudomonadota bacterium | reverse complement strand
ATTTTCAGTGCCGGCAAGCATTTGGCCGATTACCCGTTGTGTGAACCGAACAATATTATTGGCTATTTGCCCGGGACTGAAGACTTACGCGCCATCGAGAAATGTGAAATAGACGGCATTAGCATTGGCAATAACGGTGCTGCGCCGCTGTTTTGCCTAGATATTAATATGCTCACCGGCTTACGCTCACCCAGTCATGCTGAATTGATGGACTTATTAAAACAATGCGACGGCGACAAAGAGGCGTTATTCAAATTAGCGAATAATTTATCGTTAAAAAATAAACTGATTACCGCTGCCGATGGCGATTCTCGGCTAGAGCGTAGCGTGGAAATTGCCTATGAACGGTTAGGAAAAATCATCACCATTTTGGAAGAAGCCAAAAATGTGATTTTTGAAGGCAAGAAACCCTCGCTGCATCCGAAATTATTTATGGCGATGGGCGGCGCTGGTTCCGGTAAAACAGCGGTTGAAGAAATGGCTTACGCTCAATGTGGCGATAATTTTGTGATTGCATCGTTGGACGAGTTTCGGAAAAAAAGTGACTTGTACCGGGTGCTAACCACGGCCAATCATCACAGTGATGATTATGTTTATGTCGAGCCGTTTGCCAATAAACTGCGGGACATGGTTGCGAGTCAGGCCAAAAAGTGGTGTATCAATATTTTGTATGATGGCACCGGCATTCCCTACAAGCCGCGTTATTCAACGATTGTGGCTTACTTTAAGGAAGCCGGTTTTGACACGCAGATGACTGCGGTTGATGCCTTTATTGTAAAACCGGAAGGACGCGAAGATGAGTTGTCGCGTTCTGGGGTGATTGGCAGCGTCAAGGAACGGTTTGATAAAACCGGTCGGGCCTTGCCGTGGGTAATTACCGTTTACAAACATATCCGGGTGCCTGAATCTTTTTTATATGCCTTGGAAGACCAAGCCTTGGATAAGCTGTCGCTATTTGCCAATGACGGTGAAAAAGACAAGCATTATCTGGTGGCGGAGAGTTTTGACTTTTCCGGTCAGGAAGTGGAGGTTTTGCAGCAGCATCAGCTGGCAGGTTCGTTGTGCAGTTATTTCAAAGCCTTGGTTAAAACCCATTCCAACTCCACCTTAAGACTTTTAACCAACGGTGATGAAACGCAATGTGAGCTGCTGGCAGAGCGAAATCCGGCCTTTGAGGAAAATAATGTCGCCTATCAGGTTTATCCCGGCAAGGATGATAATCGGGTGTTACTGATTTATAACATTGCCCGAATGGTGGATTTTGTGAAAAAACGGCAGCTGAATCCGAATGCCTCTGGCGAAGAAGGGCTGCTGCACAAGCCGGAATCATTGGCTTTTCATGTTGATCCGCTGGCTGAGAAACCCTGGATTACTCGACTGCAAGGGTCGTTAGCTTAAATTCGTTAGCCTCTTGGTTTGCATCTTGAAAATCCTGATTCAAACCTTTGAAGGGAAATGGTTACAACCTTAATTTATTATTTCCGATGAAAAAGTCACTCGTTATTCTT
>CAIQWF010000255.1 GCA_903875455.1 uncultured Pseudomonadota bacterium | reverse complement strand
GAGTTTTATGCCCTGTTCTAAAGCATCCTCTCGGCTAATGTCTTTACCAAAGCGGGCTTTATAAAGGTTTTGGAATTTGGTGATTTGCTCATCGGACAGCATAGTTTTATAAACTGCTATATATTCTGTTTTTTAGCATTTTAGTGTTGTCAAAAAGTCTTCTAGCAGAAACTTCTAGTCGGTCAGAAAAGTAGTCATTGACCGCATCATCAATGCTAGCTTTCCTTTTAAAAATAAAAAGCACTTAAGAAACTAAAAAATCTTCCTTTTTATGTCCATCCTTAAGCTTATCTACCAGCCATCGCGGTTCGTTCCCTCTTCCAGACCACGTTTCGTGAGGATTATCAAAATTGATGTATTTTGGCGGTACCTTTTTACCTTCGCCACTTTGCGGATGAATTTCCACAGTCACACCAATTGATGCCGCAATGCTGTGAATCTCAGCAATCTTTTGCTTCAAGTTTTGCTCTTGTTTTTTAGAAATTTCTTCTTGCAACATGGCAAGCAAATCTGTCAGTTCAGTTAATGACAGGTTTTTAAAGCTTTCAGTCAGTTTTGCTAGTGTGGCTTTGTTATCAGTTGTGTTGGACATAGGTTTCCCTCCAAAAATCTGACAATAATCAAATAATATTCATTAAAAAGCAAGAACATCCGCAAATAAAAAAGTCACATAAGTGGCTTGTTTTAGGCTTTATTTATTTAGATAAGGGACTTTTAACAGGCAGTCATTCTGTTGGTTAGGAAATGTGTGGGCAAGCGATGTTTAACTGCACAAACTTCTCTAAGGTAAATCAAGGGGAAAAAGAACAGCTTTAACTTCTCCCAAAATCAAAGTAGAATAGGCTCACGACTCATCCTTTGCAGTGTTATTCAGTTAGCTCCTGCTTAGGACGGAAAAGCCACCTTCGGGTGGCTTTTTCATTTCTACCGGTCTGCCCACCTAAAACATGACTACAAAAACCATTGTCTACATTGATGGCTACAACCTATATTATGGCCGCCTAAGAAACCCCAACAATCCTGTGACCTACAAATGGTTAGACTTGGTTAAATTGTTTGAAGCCTTGCTAAAAGCCCAAGACCCCAATAGTGAAATTGTCAAAATCAACTATTTCACCGCTCCGGCACTGGGAAAATTTGCTTCGCATGGCAATCAATCATCTGATGCTCAAGATGCTTACCACCGTGCTTTAAAACATCTCTACCCTGATTTGCTGGAGATCATCATGGGCAAACATGTGGCAGCGGCAAAACCATTGCCTGCTTATTTTCCGGATAATCCTAAAGCTTTTGATAAAAACCAGCGGAATTGGGTATGGGTGCTGGAAGAAAAAATGACCGATGTACAAATTGCACTGGCCATGTATAAAGATGTGATGCAAGAAAAATGCGAGCAGATTGTGTTGTGTTCCAATGACAGCGACATGCTGCCTTCTCTCCAGGCAATACGCGAGGAAAAGCCAACGCTTAAGATTGGTATTGTGATGCCTGTAAACCCACCTAAAAAGGGTGAAGAATCACGTCGTATTAGTGGTTCTTTAGATGAGTTGGCAACCTGGACGCGCCACTATATTCTTGATAAGGAACTGGAGCAAGCCTTGTTGCCAGAAAAAATCCCCACCCGAAAAAAGCCGATTTTAAAACCTTTACATTGGTAATTAGAACACCATGAAAAACTAACTTAACCTTTCTGGAGGTGGCACACCAAACTGCTTAAGGTTTACTATTACGTTTGCGAACCTTGACAGGTTTTTCTCTCGTTATACCTGCTTGTTCTACAACCTGTTTTTGGTTGAAAAAATAGTGATTAACTGAATAAACAACCAGCCCATTCATGACACTTGAACAAACTGCAAATACAAGAGCGTAAGGCAAAAGTTTGTTGCCATTAATATTATCAACCACGTTGAAAAGTTCTTTTTTAGCCACAGAAACGCTTTCATAGTTACTTTTAACAGCCTCTTTTGTTAATCGCTCAAACTGGGTATCCAAGGCTTGTCCAAGCTTGATACTATGCTCAAGAACCTGATCTGAATACTCATTTTGATGCTCTTTAAGTTGAGTCACAATGTCACTAACCGTATCTTTTGCTGCTCCTTTAATCGCAGCAAACATAGCCTGTTCCATTGTAGCTCTATGCCGGTCTATCTCCTCTTTGGCTTCAGAAACATCCAATAACAATCCTTTAGCGGCCTCTTTTAAGTCTTCTATAACCTTGTCTGTTTTAAACTCAACCTCATTGACGAGTTTCAAAGTTTGCTCAACTGCATAATAGGTGGCAATGACATCAGACATAACAGTAAACAGATACATTTCCTGTATTTTTGCAGGCCGATAAAAATCACGTTTAACGGCAATTTCTTCAGAAATATCCTGCACAACATCCCTGTAATCATTACTATCATTATTCATCATCAAAGCCTATTTGCTTGGCACCAAAAATCTCATAAAAAACCTCATCCAATTCCTCTTTAACGCCTCGTGCCAACATTTGTACAATCCGCTCATGCGACAATTCAGGGATTAACTCCGGGTTAGATTTTCGGGAGATTCTGATTAGCTCTTTGAAATTTCGGTCATCATTAATAATATTTTCAATTGTTTTACCACTACCTTTATTTTCAGCATAAAAATCATTATTCCTTATAATTAAATTTGGATTTAAATCAAAACTATCAGTTTTAGAATGAAATTTGATTAGGACGCTAAAATCCCTTTCAAAAAAGTCAAAATCATCAACCATATTAAACACGACATGTATTTTTTCTTTATTGACCCCAAGCGATAATAAAAAATTAATTGTAAGTAGTTAAACAAAAGTTATACGGTATTTAGTTCCAAAATTTGAAAGTATATCCACCACCGTTTTTTTCAAATTTGCATAACTGACGTAACACGACAAAGGCAACCATTCATATTTAACCTTACGCCATAAAATCTC
>CAIQWF010000254.1 GCA_903875455.1 uncultured Pseudomonadota bacterium | reverse complement strand
TACATGAATTTTTTTCTCATCATTGATAAGAATTTCAACATCGCCTGAAGCTACCAATTTACTTTTTGCACCGATAATTACATAAACCAGTGCAATCACGATCCCCGTGAAAATAATAATCCCTAATAGAATTTCCAGCATTATGATACCTTCCTAAAGTTGGATTCCAGAGAAAGCCATGAAGCCAAGTGACATCAGACCCGCGCTAATAAATGTAATCCCAATGCCTTCAAGACCTTTAGGAATATCGCTGTATTTTAACTTTTCGCGCACACCTGCCATCACGGTGATAGCCAATGCCCAGCCGAAGCCGCTGCCTACGCCATAGACTACACTTTCGCCCAGATTGTAGTCACGTTCAATCATGAACAAGCTACCGCCCAGAATCGCGCAGTTTACGGTAATTAAGGGTAAGAAAATACCTAAAGCGTTGTACAGAACCGGGAAAAATTTGTCTAAAATCATTTCCAGAATTTGTACTAACGCAGCGATCATGCCGATACAGCTTAATAAAGATAAAAAGCTCAAGTCAACACTGTCCAAGCCCATCCAGCCTAACGCGCCTTCTTTTAATAAAGCGTGATAAATCATGTTGTTAGCAGGAACAGTGATGGTTTGCACAATCATCACGGCAATCCCTAAGCCCATCGCGGTCGAAATCTTTTTGGAGACGGCCAGGAATGTACACATTCCCAGAAAGAAGGATAATGCTAAGTTTTCAATGAAAACCGCTTTGATAAATAAACTGATATAGCCTTCCATTAGTGATGCCCTCCTTCACCGTGAGCAATATCCATGATTTTGAAATCGGCTTTTTCGCGTTGGTTCGGTTTTACTTGCCGAATTGTCCAGATAATCAGGCCGATAATAAAGAACGCACTCGGTGGCAATAACATCAAGCCATTCGGTTGGTACCAGCCGCCATCTTTAATTAGCGGCAGAATTTCGATACCTAATAATTTGCCTGAACCTAATAGTTCGCGGAAAAAAGCCACAATCACCAAAATAGCACTGTAACCTAAACCATTTCCAATGCCATCCATAAAACTGGCTAAAGGTGGGTTTTTCATCGCATAGGCTTCTGCACGACCCATGACGATACAGTTAGTGATAATCAAGCCTACGAAAACTGACAATTGCTTGCTGACATCGTAAGCCACCGCTTTCAGGATTTGATCCACCACGATAACCAATGAGGCGATAATAGTCATTTGCACGATAATCCGAATGCTGCTGGGAATGTGATTGCGAATCGCACTAATCGCGGCACTGGAACATGCTGTTACCAGCGTTAACGCCACCGCCATAATCAGCGATGTGGACATTTTTGAAGTCACCGCCAATGCCGAGCAGATACCTAATATCTGCAAGGTAATCGGATTGTTATTGACTAACGGTTCGGTCAATACTTTTTTTGTATCACTCATAATTAACCACCTGTTCTTACTTTAGCTAAATAAGGGGCAAAACCCTCATTGCTCATCCAGTATTTAATCAAATTAGTCACACCGGTGCTGGTTAAAGTTGCGCCCGCCAAACCATCTACTTTATATTCAGAATCTGGTTTGCTGCTGTCGACTGTGCCTTTGACTAGCCCTAAAGCCACATCACCTGAGCTGGAATAAACTTTTTTGTCTTTCCATAATGCCCGCCAAACCGGATTTACGACTTCGCCACCTAATCCCGGTGTTTCCGCTTGATCGTAAAAGTTGATGCTCTGTACAGTTTGACCGTCTGCATTTAAAGCCAAAAAGCCATACATAGTTGACCATAATCCATAACCATTGACTGGCAAAATAATGGATTTAATCGCGCCACCATCTTTCACCAAATAAACTTTGGCAAGTTTGGCTTTTCTGCGGATGCTGGCAATATCCTGTTTTGCTGGAATCTCAACGCTTAAAGCAGGGTCTTTTGTCGCTTTGCGTTGGTCATAAGCATCTACATCCATATTATCAACATAGTCACCGGTTTCCATATTTACCAGTTTAGGTTCAATCTGCTCAGCAAACGCTTTAGGCACATCAGTATCTTCTTGTAATAAACCTGCTACATCGAGAATGTTTTTCTGAATGTCAAAAGCCTTGTTGCTGTGTTGCAAAGGCTTTAACGCCACTGCTGCCATTGAAACCAATACCGCACACACCAAACACAGAGAAACGGCAATCGCAATGGTTTTTTCCAAACTGTCATTACTTAAAGCCAAAACTTTATCGCGATACGCCGCAAATTTTTGATATTGCGGATAAGTTTCCAGTTTAGCAATCAGTTTTTCGTAATGCTCACATTTCTTTTTTTCATTATGCATGGCGTTTCATCCTTCTTCTAATGTTTGCCTGAATTACCAGGTAATCAATGATAGGCGCAAGCATGTTAGAGAATAAAATCGCCAACATCACCCCTTCAGGGAACGCAGGATTAATCACACGAATAATGATAATCATCACGCCAATCAAGCCGCCGTATATCCAACGACCTGTGTCTGTATTTGCGGCAGTCACAGGGTCTGTTGCCATGTAAACCGTACCAAAGGCAAACCCGCCCAACACCATGTGCCAGTACCAGGGAATTGCGAACATCGGGTTGGTTTCGCTACCAATAAAGTTTAACAATGTTGACATGGCAACCATACCGATAAACACGCCGCCCATAATGCGATAAGAAGCAACGCGGGTGTACAGTAAAAATCCTGCTCCCAACATGCAAGCTAAAGTTGAGGTTTCGCCCAAAGAGCCGGGAATAAAGCCTAAAAAGGCTTGAATCCAACTATGGTTTGCGGTAATTGCAGCCAAGCCGCCGGAGGAGGCCAAGCTCAAGTTGGTTGCCGCTGTAAAACCATCGACCCCGACCCAAACCGAATCGCCCGACATATAAGCAGGATAAGCGAAAAACAAAAACGCCCGTCCAGTCAAAGCAGGGTTTAAAAAGTTTTTGCCTGTGCCGCCGAACACTTCTTTGCCGATAACAATACCGAAAGAAATCCCTAATGCAACTTGCCATAATGGAATATCAGGAGGCAGAATCAGCGTGTAGAGCATTGATGAGACTAAAAAGCCTTCGTTGACTTCGTGACCACGCACGGTAGCAAATAAAACTTCCCAAACACCGCCCACCGCTAAGGTGACGAAATAAATCGGGAAGAAAAACAATGCGCCGTGAGCCATACACGATAAAGGATTTGACGGATTGTAGCCAAACAACATCATGGGAACACTGCGCCAACTATCGGCTTTTGCCAAGCCCATGGTTTGCATGGCCAAATTGGCTTGATAACCGGAGTTATACATCGCCATCAGGATACAAAAGAACGTGGCAATCACCACAAAAGTCATGGTACGCTTCAGGTCGTTGCCATCACGCACATGAGTTGTACCGCTTGTTACAGTGGCGGGGGTATAGATGAAAGTATCCACCATCTCATAAAGACCGTAATACTTCTCCAGCTTTCCACCTTTTGTAAAATGCGGCTCTATACTGTCTAAAAAATCTCTAGCCGACATTATCCTTCCTTCTCAATTTTGGTTAAGTTTGCACGCAAAACCGGCGCGAAATCATGTTTACCGGGATCAACAAAGGTAAATAACGACATGTCTTCGTCATCCAGCTCCAGACAGCCTAATAATTGTGCCTGATCGCTATCACCAACTATCAGCGACTTCAATAATGGCGTAGGTAAAATATCCATCGGCATCACGTTTTCGTAGATACCCACCGGAACAATCGCTCGGTTACTGCCGTTTTTATCGGTAGTCAAAGGGAATAATCGTCCTGTTTTTCTGTCAACACTGGATGTGTAAACATTCAGAGCTGAATATTTATCTTTGCCAGGTACAATCCAGCCGAACAATTCACGTTGGCGACCTTCTTTCAGTGCTGAAACCTGCAAGCTATAGCAACTTAAATATGC
>CAIQWF010000253.1 GCA_903875455.1 uncultured Pseudomonadota bacterium | reverse complement strand
ACAGCAAGACAATGATTTGAGAATTTTAAACATCCAGTTAAAACACATTTATCAACTCAACACTTTACCATTACATCATAACGATCCGTTTGACAGATTGTTGTTAAGCCAATCTGCAATAGAAAATATGCCGATTATGAGTGCCGATGGTAAATTCAAATACTACAGCGATGCCGCTATTATTTGGTAGTGATACATAAGGACATAACATGGTCAGCAACACCTCAGAAGCCGCACTGGAAACCCATATCGAAACCGCCTTATGCCGCAACGGTTATCTGATCGGCAACCCCGCTGATTTTAACCGCGAATTTGCCATTGATAACACGCACTTTTGGCAATTCCTGCAAGCCACTCAGCCTAAAGAACTGGCAAAACTGCAAGACCGCCCGAACTGGCAACGGCTGTTATTGGAACGCTTAAACAAGAAAATCAAAAAAGACAGCGTGCTGGCGGTGTTAAAAAAAGGCTTAGACATCGACGACGCACATTTTGATTTGCTGTATCGCCTGCCTTATAACCATTTAAACCCTGAAGTATTAGCCAATTTTGCCGCCAATCGCTTCAGCGTCACGCGCCAAGTGCATTACAGCGAAGCCGACAGTTTCAAATCCGTGGATATGGTGCTGTTTGTGAACGGCTTGGCAATTGCGACACTGGAACTGAAAAATCCCTGGACCGGGCAAACCGTTCATCACGCCATCAAACAATACCGCAGTCGCAATCCCAAAGAACCGCTGTTTGAGTTTGCCCGCTGTCTGGTGCATTTTGCAGTGGATAGCGATGAAGCCGCGATGTGTACGCAACTTGCAGGCAATGACAGCAATTTTTTACCGTTCAATAAAGGCTGCAATCAAGGCAAAGGCAACCCCGTCAATCCGCACGGCTATAAAACTGCGTATTTGTGGAATAAAGTTTTAACCCCGCACAGCTTAAGCAATATCATTGAACAGTTTGCCAAATTCACCGTCGATAAGGACAAAAAGAAAGCCTTGTTTTTTCCACGTTATCATCAATTAGACGTGGTGCGCGGCATTTTGGCGGATGCCAAACAAAACGGCGTTGGCCAAAGTTATTTAATTCAGCATTCGGCAGGTTCAGGAAAATCCAATTCGATTACCTGGCTGGCCTATCAATTGGTGGAGTTATACGACCAAGCGGGCAGTCAAAATCTGTTTGATTCGGTGATAGTGGTTACAGACCGGCGCGTGTTAGATACGCAGCTTAAAGACAACATCAAGTTATTTTCTGAAACCAAAAATATCGTTGCGCATTGCGAAAGTGCCGCTGAATTGAAATACAACCTGGAAGCGGGCAAAAAAGTCATTATTACCACCGTGCAAAAGTTTCCGTTTATCGTGGACGGTATCGCAGAATTAGCTGAGCGTAGTTTTGCGGTGATTATTGATGAAGCCCATTCTTCACAATCGGGAATTGCCGCCGATAAAGTCAACGAAACTTTAGCCGGACAGGATGAAGACGAACCGGAAGACGTACAGGACAAAATTCTGGCCATCATGGCAAGTCGCAAAATGAGTAAAAATGCCAGTTACTTTGCCTTTACCGCCACACCCAAACCCGCCACACTGGAAAAGTTCGGTCGTCAGGCAGCGGATGGCAAGTTTTATCCGTTTCATCTGTACTCCATGAAGCAAGCCATTGAGGAGCAGTTTATTCTCGATGTACTGGCTAACTACACCACTTATAAAAGCTATTACGAAATCCAAAAATCAACCGCTGATAATCCGCTGTTCAACACCAGCAAAGCCCAGAAAAAACTGAAAGCGTTTGTCGAAGCCAGTCCAAAAACCATTGAAGTGAAAGCCAAAATTATGGTTGATCATTTTATGGCGAATGTTTGGCAAGCCAAGAAATTAAAAGGCAAAGCCAAGGCGATGGTGGTCACGCGCAATATTGAATGTGCGATTCGTTATTTCTTCGCCATTCGTACTGCCTTGCAAGAAAGTAACGCGCCGTTTAAAGCATTGGTTGCTTTTTCCGGTGAAAAAACCGTGGACGGGATTAAATACACTGAGGACAGTATTAACGGTATTGCCGCGCGTGATTTACCGAAAACCTTTGCCGAAGACGATTTTAAAATTCTGGTGGTGGCTAACAAGTATTTAACGGGATTTGATGAGCCGATGCTGCACTCTATGTATGTGGATAAAAAGCTGCAAGGCGTACTGGCAGTGCAGGCATTGTCACGTTTGAACCGTTGTCAGTGGAAACTAGGCAAGACCGATACCTTTATCCTGGATTTTTACAATTCACTCAGCGACATTAAAGCGGCTTTTGATCCGTTTTACACCGCAACCACACTCAGCGAGCCCACCGATGTCAATGTTCTGCATGACTTGAAAGAAGCGTTGGATGATTTTGGCATTTATGACTGGCAGGAAATCACCGCCTTTAATGAACAGTTTTTTGCCGGCGTGGAGGCAGAACAGTTACATCCCTTTATTGATGCGGTAGTGGCCCGTTTTGATGCAGATTTGGACGATGAACAACGGATTGATTTTAAGATTAAGGCCAAGCAGTTTGTGAAAATTTATGCACAGGTTGCCGCTATTTTGGCATTTAACAATCTCAACTGGGAAATGCTGCACTGGTTTTTAAAGTTTTTGATACCCAAGCTAAAAGTCCAAGACCCGGATCAGGATAAACTGGATGAATTACTGAACAGCGTTGATTTATCAACATACGGTTTAGAGCGTTCCAAGCTGAATGAACGCATTGATTTAGATGCGGCTACCACGGAATTAACACCACAGAACCCGAATATACGCGGCATTTTTACCGGCGGTGATGAAAAAGACCCGCTGGATGAAATCATCAAAGCTTTTAACGAACGGCATTTTGCCGGTTGGGAAGCCACACCGGAAGAACAGCGCGTGAAATTTATCAACATTGCCAAGCATGTTATAAGCCACGCCGATTACAAAGCGCAGGTCGAAGAGAACACTGACAGCCAAAATCGGCAGTTAGCTCTGGAAAAGCTAATTCAAAATGCTATCAGTATTGAACGGAAACGCGAACTGGATTTGTACAAACGCTATGCGTCAGATGCTGATTTTAAACGGGCGTTTGATGCAACCATTGCAAGGTTGCTGGTTAGCGGTTCGGAACAATTGATGGTCTAGGTGTTTGCAGCTGTAAATTTTGGACATGTTGGTTTATATGCTTTTGTTTGGTGCAAGAAAAACGTTTTGCTCAAAAAACGGGCTGCTTTTATTCCGCCTAAATTATTCACGTGATTCAGTTGGATTCTTCCATCAAGGAACTGTTTTATAATTATTTGATTTTAAAAGTTAAAAATATTCTCAAATTTATGGCATAGCCTTTGCTTAATCAAGATAAAAATTTCTTTAACTTTGCTGAGGCTGCTATGAAAAAAAGTTTTATCTTCAAAAAAGCAATACCCCTTTGTTTTGCCATACTGGCAATCCTGTCATTTTCTGTTGTTCCTTCTGCTAACGCTGCTGAAAAACTGGAAAAACCCAATCTCAAATTTGGCTTTATCAAGCTGACCGATATGGCGCCGCTGGCAATTGCCTATGAAAAAGGCTTTTTTAAAGATGAGGGCTTAAACGTGCAACTCGAAGCGCAAGCGAACTGGAAAGTGGTTTTAGACCGGGTCGTAAGCGGTGAACTGGACGGATCACACATGCTGGCCCCCGTGCCTTTGGGAGCCAGCGTCGGGTTTGGCACCAAAGCCGATATTATCACCGCCTTCAGCATGGGTTTAAACGGTAGTGCAATTACCGTATCCAATGACATCTGGAAACAAATGAAACCCGCTGTTCCTGCCGATAAAGCCGGACATCCTGTGCATCCGATTAAAGCCGATGCGTTAAAACCTGTGGTTGATTTGTATAAAAGCAAAGGCAAACCTTTCAACATGGCGATGACTTTCCCGGTCTCCAGCCACAATTTTAAACTGCGTTACTGGTTAGCCAGTGGCGGCATTAATCCTGGCTATTATTCTCCTCCGCAAGACACCTCAGGCCAAGTCAGTGCTGACGCGCTGTTATCCGTGACCCCGCCGCCGCAAATGCCATCGACAATGGAAGCGGGAACGATTTTTGGCTTTTGTGTCGGCGAACCCTGGAATCAGCAAGCCGTGGCGAAAGGTGTAGGGGTGCCGGTGATTACTGATGATGAACTGTGGAAAGATATTCCTGAAAAAGTATTCGGGGTGAATAAAGCCTGGGCGGAAAAATATCCTAAAACCCATTTAGCGGTTTTGAAAGCCTTGATTCGTGCATCGATCTGGTTAGATGCCGAAAATAATAAAAATCGCCCCGAAGCGGTGAAAATTTTGGCACAAAGCAAATATGTTGGTGCAGATGCAAAAGTGATTGCCAACAGCATGACCGGCACTTTTGAATACGAAAAAGGGGATAGACGAGCTTTACCTGATTTCAACGTATTTTTCCGGCATAACGCCACTTATCCTTATTACAGCGGCGCAGTCTGGTACTTAACGCAAATGCGGCGTTGGGGGCAAATCAACGAAGCCAAAGATGATGCCTGGTATATCGACACCGCGAAAAAAGTTTATCGGCCAGATATTTATATGCAGGCGGCGAATGCCCTGATTGCCGAGAAAAAAGCGGCAGCGGCAGATTTTCCGGCCAAAAACGAAACCGGCTTTAAACCGCCACAACCCTTCTTTATTGATGGCATTACTTTTGACAGCAGCAAACCGAATGATTATCTGGCCAAATTTCCGATTGGTCTAAAAGGTAAACAAGTCGTTGCAGGCGGAAAAGTCACAGGTAAATAACTTGAGCCGGAGTACAAACCTGGGTTTGTACTCCTAAAAATGAAGGGTGGCAAAAATGAACAATAAACTGATTAAATTTTTCAATCTCAGCGGCCTGACCTGGTTTGTGCCAATGGTCAAACTCTGTGCAGGCGAGAATCCGGCCCAACAAATCCGGCAACTGTGGCTGATTATGGGGGTACCGGTTATTGCGTTTACGATTTTTCTGGGGCTTTGGAGTGTCACTGCCAGCAAAATCAACACCAGTCTTGGTGCAATCCCAGGGCCTGGGGCGGTTTGGCATGAGTTCTCCGGTTTGCTGGATGAGCATTATGCGGAACGGCAAAAAGAACGCGAATTTTACCAGCAGCAAATTCAGGATAATCAGGCCGCTTTGGCCAAAGACCCGAAAGCCGAACAAACCCATTTTAGCTACACCGGTAAGGCGACTTATTTAGACCAGATTATTACCAGTTTATATACCGTTTTTACCGGCTTTACCTTGGCAACCCTTGTAGCAGTGCCATTCGGGATTCTGTGCGGAATGAGTCTGATTTTTCGCACCGCCTTAAATCCCTTGATTCAGATTTTCAAACCGGTTTCGCCGCTGGCATGGCTGCCGATTGTAACGCTAACCGTCAGCGCGTTATATCAAACCAGTGATGATTCCTGGTTCGACAAAGCCTTTTTGACCTCGGCCATTACCGTGACGTTGTGTTCATTGTGGCCAACCCTGATTAATACTGCGGTGGGCGTGTCATCAATAGATAAGGATTTGGTCAATGTCGGCAAAGTGTTGCGCCTGAACTGGAGTACCCAAATCAAAAAAATCATTCTGCCTTCGGCTCTGCCGTTTATTTTTACCGGAATGCGCTTGTCACTCGGCGTAGGCTGGATGGTGTTAATCGCCGCAGAAATGCTGGCACAAAATCCCGGTTTGGGAAAATTTGTCTGGGATGAATTTCAGAACGGCAGTTCGCAGTCACTGGGCAGAATCATGGTGGCAGTATTTACCATCGGCATTATCGGCTTTGTGTTGGACCGGGTGATGCAAACTTTGCAAAACCTGTTTTCTTTCGCCAAACCCTAGAGAGGCAAAGTCATGGCAGTCGTTCAACTAAAACACTATGGCAGACAAGCCCCAGAGCTCAATTTTATGAATCCCTCCAATGATGAAGCGCAGCCCATTGTCGAATTAAAAAACGTTTGTAAAAGTTACGGTGACGGCAAACAGCGCAGTTCAATTTTAAACAACATTAATTTGCAGGTGAAAGAAGGCGAATTTATTGCGATTGTCGGATTTTCCGGTAGCGGCAAAACCACCCTGATTTCCCTGATTGCCGGATTAATTCAGGCTGATAGCGGCGAAGTGCTAAAAAATGGTGCAGCGATTACTGAGCCTGGGCCTGATCGGGGCGTGGCGTTTCAAAATTATTCGCTAATGCCTTGGCTGACCGTGTATGAAAATGTCGCGCTGGCGGTGGATGAAATTTTTAAACATGAGTCCGCAGAACAGCGCAAAGCCCGGACTGAAAAATATATCAAAATGGTGAACTTATCCCATGCCACCAATAAAAGGCCGGCTGAACTTTCCGGCGGGATGCGGCAGCGGGTGAATGTGGCGCGGGCTTTGGCGGCCAGTCCTGATATTTTGTTGCTGGATGAACCCTTGAGTGCCTTGGACGCACTGACACGCGGTAATTTGCAGGACGAAATTTTGCAAATTTGGGAACAGGAAAAGAAAACCGTGATTTTGATTACCAATGACGTGGATGAGGCGATTTATATGGCTGATCGGGTAATTCCACTAAATCCGGGACCTGATGCCACGTTTGGCCCTGAGTTTAACATCAGCATTGCCCGGCCGCGTGACAGAACCGCGTTAAATCATGACCCTGAGTTTAAAAAATGCCGGGCCGAAATCACCCGCAATTTATTGGCAATCGGGATTGAAAAAGCCACAAAAGTTGGTAAAGATCAAATCGTATTACCGGACGTGCGCCCCAATACTCAGCATGACTGGAATCATGATAAGGCCAGTTTAAAACCGAAAGGCCACGATTTAGGCAAACCGCGCTATCTGGAGTTTTCGCGCCTGTCGAAAATTTATCCGACCTCGGATGGCAACAGCACCGTGAAAGTGGTGGACGGCTTTGACATGATGCTGAAAAAAGGCGAATTCATTTCCATCATCGGCCATTCCGGGTGCGGAAAATCCACGGTGTTATCGATGGCGGCGGGCTTAACCGAAATTTCTGAAGGCGGGATTATTCTCGATAATCGTGAAGTCAGCAGTGCTGGCCCTGATAGAGGCGTAGTGTTTCAGGCTCCAAGTCTGTTTTCCTGGCTGACCGCGTTTGAAAATGTGCAACTGGGGGTGGATAGGGTTTATCCCCATGCTTCAAAGTCCGAACGCGATGATATTGTCGAATATTATTTAACCCGGGTCGGTTTAGGCGACAGTTTATTCAAAAAAGCCGGTGATATGTCGAACGGAATGCGGCAGCGGGTTGGAATTGCCCGCGCCTTTGCCTTGTCGCCGAAATTATTGTTGTTGGATGAGCCGTTTGGAATGCTGGATTCGTTGACACGCTGGGAATTGCAGGAAGTGTTAATGGAGGTGTGGGAACGCACTCACGTTACTGCCATTATGGTAACGCATGATGTAGACGAGGCAATTTTGTTGGCGGATAGAGTGGTAATGATGACCAATGGCCCCCATGCCAAAATCGGCAAGATTGAAGAAATTCATTTACCCAGACCCAGAACCCGTAAATCGTTGTTAGAACATGCAGATTATTACCAGTATCGGGAAAGTTTACTGACGTTTTTAGCTGAGTGCGATAAAGCGCATTAACCAACAAACATTTGCACTATAAAGCTTAAGTTTGTAGTGCAATCAAAAGCTGACAGTTTAGGAAAAATCATGAAATCACAACGCGAAAAACTGGTCTGCATCGGCAACGGCATGGCAGGCATCAGAACTTTAGAAGAACTATTAAAACTGGATAGCGACAGCTACGACATCACCGTTTTTGGGGCAGAACCGCATAATAATTACAACCGGATTTTGTTGTCGCCGGTGCTGGCCGGTGAAAAAAACTTTACCGATATTATTCTCAATGATGACAACTGGTACGCCGAAAACAATATCACTTTGTATAAAGGCCATACCGTCACCGAAATTAACCGGATAAAACGTTTGGTGATTACTAAAAGCGGCGAATCTGTGCCGTATGACCGCCTGCTGATTGCCACCGGCTCGAATGCGTTCATTATTCCTGTGCCCGGACATCAACTGCAAGGTGTAGTTGGTTTTCGGGATGTGAAAGATGTTGATGTGATGCTGGAATATGCGGCGCGTGGCGGTCATGCTGTGGTGATAGGCGGTGGTTTATTAGGTCTGGAAGCGGCAAATGGCCTGATGAAACAGGGTATGAGCGTGAGTGTGGTGCATGTTACTGATGTGTTGATGAATAACCAGCTCGACCAGGTGGCCGCAAATTTATTGCAAACCGAACTGGAAAAACGCGGGGTGCAGTTTTTGCTGTCGGCACAAACGGAAATGATTTTAGGGGAAGAATCTGTGACCGGGGTGCGTTTTAAAGATGGCCGGGAAGTTGCGGCAAATCTGGTGGTGATGGCGGTGGGAATCCGTCCCAATATTGAGTTGGCAAAACGGGCGAACTTATATTGTGAACGCGGGATTGTGGTCAGCGACACTTTGCAATCTTACGATCCGCGCATTTATGCGGTGGGTGAATGTGCCCAGCATCGGGGGTTAGCTTATGGCTTGGTGGCTCCGTTGTTTGAACAGGCCAAAGTGTGCGCCAATCATTTGGCAAAATATGGCATTGCCCGTTATGAAGGTTCGGTGACTTCCACCAAACTGAAAGTGACCGGCATTGATTTGTTTTCGGCAGGCGATTTTTTAGGCAATGACCAAACCGAAGAAATTGTGTTCAAGGATGCCCAGCGCAATATTTACAAAAAGCTGGTGATCGAAGACAACCGCATCAAAGGCGCGGTGATGTACGGCGATACCATGGACGGTTCCTGGTATTTTCAGCTGATGCGCGATGCAACCGACATCACCGCTTTTCGGGAAAATATTTTATTCGGCAAGGCGCATGTCGGGGATGCCGGGCATGGGGAAGTCAACCAAATTGCCTCTTTGCCTGATGATGCGGAAATTTGCGGCTGTAATGGCGTGTGTAAAAAAACCATTGTTAATGCCATTACCGGGCAAGGCTTGTTTACTTTGGACGAAGTGCGCAAATACACCAAAGCTTCGGCTTCCTGCGGCTCGTGCACCGGTTTGGTTGAACAAATATTAGCCAACACTGTCGGTGATTATTCGACCGCGCCGCATAAAAAATCCTTGTGCAGCTGCACGGACTTTACCCATGACGAAGTGCGTAAAGCCATTCGGAAAGAGGGGATAGCGGATATTTTTGCCCTGATGCAAGTGCTGAACTGGAAAACCCCCGATGGGTGTGCCACCTGTCGTCCGGCGCTGAATTATTATTTATTGTGTGAATTTCCCGGCACGTATCAGGATGATCCGCAATCGCGGTTTATCAATGAACGCGCCCATGCCAACATTCAAAAAGACGGCACTTATTCAGTGGTGCCGAGAATTTGGGGCGGCTTGACCAGTCCCAAAGAACTTCGCGCCATTGCAGATGTGGCGGAAAAATATCATGTTCCGACCGTAAAAATCACCGGCGGCCAACGGATTGATTTGTTGGGGGTGAAAAAAGAAGATTTGCCGAAAATGTGGGCCGATTTAAATGCCCAAGGGATGGTGTCAGGTCATGCTTATGGTAAATCATTGCGAACCGTGAAAACCTGCGTCGGTTCGCAGTGGTGTCGGTTCGGCACCCAAACCGCAATGAGCATGGGCATTGAGCTGGAAAAAATCACCTGGGGTTCCTGGACGCCGCATAAATTCAAAATGGCGGTTTCCGGTTGTCCGCGCAATTGCGCCGAGGCGACGATTAAAGATTTTGGCGTAGTCGGGGTGGAATCCGGTTGGGAATTGCATATCGGCGGCAACGGCGGGGTAAAAATTCGCGGCACTGATTTGTTATGCAAAGTCAAAACAGATGAAGAAGTGGTGGAATACTGCACCGCCTTTATGCAGCTGTATCGTCAGGAAGCTCATTATCTGGAACGGACTGCGCCCTGGATAGAACGGGTCGGGCTGGCTTATGTGAAACAAAAAATTGTTGATGATGAATCGGGTCGCAAACGTTTGGCCGCCGCCTTTATCGAATCCCAACATTATGCCCAAACTGACCCTTGGGCAGAATGTGTGGCACAACCGATGGCGTTTAAACCGTTAGCGGTATTGAAAGAGGAGATTGCATAATGGCTTGGTTAAACGTGGGTTTGCTGGAAGATATTCCGCGTCTGGGTTCGCGGCTGTTAGTCAGTGAAAAAGGCAATATTGCGCTGTTTCGCAGCAGTTCAGACCAGGTATTTGCAGTGCAGGATCGCTGCCCACACAAAGGTGGCGTGTTATCGCAAGGGATTGTGCATGGCTGCAAGGTGACTTGCCCGTTGCATAGCTGGATTATTGATTTGGCAGCCGGGGAAGCGGTTGCGCCCGATGTGGGTCATGTGAAAAAGTTTGCGGTGAAAGTGGAAAACGAATCCGTTTTTTTAGACTTGCCGTGAAAAATACGCAATACAAGGATTGATTATTATGACTAGCATAAAAACAACCTGTCCTTACTGCGGCGTGGGCTGTGGCGTTATTGCCGCTGAGTCGAACGGACAAATCAGCATTCAGGGCGATAAACAGCATCCGGCAAACGTTGGCCGACTTTGCTCCAAAGGCGCGGCCTTAGCTGAAACATTGGATTTAGACGGTCGTCTCCTTTATCCAGAAATTGATGGCCAACGTGTGTCATGGGATAGTGCATTAGACTTGGTCGCTAAACGATTTCAGGAAACAGTGAACCAATACGGTGCAGATGCGGTGGCTTTTTATGTCTCAGGGCAATTGTTGACCGAAGATTATTATGTTGCCAATAAGCTGATGAAAGGCTTTATCGGTTCGGCCAATATTGATACCAATTCGCGCCTGTGTATGTCTTCTGCGGTCGCCGCCTACAAACGCGCTTTCGGTGAAGATGCCGTACCGTGCAGTTATGAAGATGTCGAACTGGCGGATTTAGTGGTGCTGGTCGGTTCAAATACCGCCTGGTGTCATCCGGTGTTATATCAACGCCTGAAAGCGGCAAAACAGCAACGACCTGACTTGAAAGTGGTGGTAATCGATCCGCGCCGCACTGCAACTTGCGATATAGCTGATTTACACTTGCCGTTGCAGGCTGGAACCGACACGATTTTATTTAATGGTTTGCTGAATTATTTGCGCCGCGAAGATGTGCTGGATTTGGCTTTCATGGAGCAACATACCGAAAACTTTATGTCTGCCCTGCGCTTAGCCAAAGAATCTGCGCCTTCAATTCCACAGGTCGCACTGTCTTGCGGTTTATCTGAAACAGCAGTGGCTGATTTTTTTCACTGGTTTGCCCGAACCCCAAAAACCGTCACTTTGTATTCGCAGGGCGTTAATCAATCCAGCTCCGGCACAGACAAAGCCAACAGCATTATCAATTGCCATTTGGGGACAGGTCGAATTGGCAAAATCGGGATGGGCGCGTTTTCCATCACCGGCCAACCGAATGCCATGGGGGGACGGGAAGTGGGTGGTTTGGCCAATATGTTGGCGGCACATACCGATTTTACCGCTGAACATACTGAAATGGTGCAACGTTTTTGGCAAAGTCCCACCATTGCCCAACAAGCCGGTTTAAAGGCGGTGGATTTATTTGCAGCTGTTAAACAGGGCAAAGTCAAAGCGTTGTGGATTATGGCAACCAATCCGGCGGTCAGTTTGCCCGATGCCAATCTGGTGCGGCAAGCCATGGCGGAATGTGAATTTGTGGTGGTTTCTGATTGTGTAAAAAATACCGACACAACCTGTTATGCTGATGTTTTGTTACCGGCTGCGACCTGGGGTGAAAAAGACGGCACGGTGACTAATTCCGAACGGCGGATTTCCAGACAACGGCCGTTTTTACCAGTGCCAGCCGAAGTGAAACCCGATTGGTGGATTATCAGCCAGGTTGCCCAGCGTTTAGGTTTTGCCGAGGCGTTTAATTATCAAAGTCCGGTTGATATTTTCCGTGAACATGCCGCTCTTTCAGGCTTTGAAAATAACGGCGAACGCCTGTTCAATATCGGCGAACTGGCAAAAATCAATCATGATGAATATCAGAATTTAGAGCCAATCCAATGGCCGATTCTGAATGGGCAAGGCACAGCCCGATTATTTGCTGATTATCAATTTTCCACCGCCAGTAAAAAAGCGCAATTTATCCCCATTACACCGCGCCCGCCTGTTAATTTACCTAATGCAGAATTTCCGTTTATCTTGAATACCGGACGCTTGCGCGACCAGTGGCACACCATGACCCGTACCGGCAAAACTGCCCGGCTGATGGAACATGCCCCAGAGCCTTTTGTGACAGTGCATCCATACGATGCGCAAGCATTAAATCTGTCATCAGGAGGTTTGGTGAAAATCAGTAGTCGCTGGGGAGAGGCGATTGTTCGACTGCATTGTAGTGATGACCAGACCCGCAACACCGTGTTCATACCAATGCACTGGACCGACCAGTTTGCCAGTAGCGCGACAATTGGTGGTTTAGTTAATCCGGCGCTTGATCCGGTTTCAGGGCAACCGGAATTAAAACACACCCCAGTGCATTTGCAAGCCTATACTCCCGCCTGGCATGGCTTTGTCTTATCCCGTGCAGCTTTAAACGTCACCTCACAAACTTACTGGACGATGACACATGGGCGGCAATTTTGGCGTTATGAGTTAGCAGGAGATAGCGTTCCTGATGATTGGCACAGTTGGGCACAGAATTTATTTAATAGTGACAGTGAATATTTGGAGTTCAGTGACAAAGCCAGTGGCCGTTATCGGCTTGCTTTAATCAATAATCACATTTTGCAGGCTGTGCTCTTTGTTTCGCGCAGTTTTGACTTGCCAACCCGTACCTGGTTAGGTCAGTTGTTTAGCAAAAATGATTTGGACGATGTGGACAGGATGAGTTTATTGGCTGGAAAAACAGCACAAAATAGAGATGATGTCGGCGAAACAGTTTGTGCCTGTTTTGGCATCGGCATTAATACTTTGCGCAAAGCCATTGCTGAACAGGGTTTGCTAACAGTAGAAGCTATCGGCACCGCATTAAAGGCAGGTACGAATTGTGGTTCTTGTGTACCTGAGCTGAGAAAATTAATTAGCAGTACCAAAGTTTGATTTCACCTCAGCGTTAGCAGAGGTGAGCGATGAGTTAAACGCTCTAAAATCAATTCGGCACTAATTTAATCAAGGCGCTAGTATTAAACCCCAATTCACGCGCCTTTTTCACCAACATTTGGTAGGTCGGCTCATCAAGCACAGGGTCCCGCGCTAAAATCCATAAATAATCAAAAGAGTCGCTAGTGACCAAAGCATAACGATAACCAAGCTTATCAAGCTCCAGAATCTTGTAACCACCATAAAACGGCCAAAAGAAAGTGACCTCCAAATCGCCAGCTTCCGGTTTATCCACAAACTGCGCAATCCCATTGGCAACCTGATAACTGTTATCTTTGGGATTAAAGCCGCGATTAATCACATCTACCCGGCCATCATCACGCAATTTGTATTCTGCGCTCACTTTAATCAAATCGCGTTCAAAATAATTGTCGAAACGGGCAATTTCATACCATTTACCTAAATACTTATTGACTTCAAATCCTTGCACAGCAGGCAAATGGCGAGTTGAAGCGGCACAACCGGTTAAACCTAATAACATCAAACAACAGATAAATAATTTTTTCATCGGGATTTTTTTTGTTGGGAGAAATGAAAGGGGAAATTTAATTTAATCTGCCTGTTTTTTCGGCAAGTTTCGCAATTGTAGCACCAGCCAGCGTGCTTCACTTTCTTTCAGAAATTTTTTCCAGGGCGGCATCGCCGTACCTTTGCGGCCTTCCAAAATCGTAGCAACCAGAAAATCATCAGATTTTCCCACTAAGGCTTCGGGAGTCAACGCAGAACCTAAACCGCCCTGCAAAGTCAGTCCATGACAGGCACCGCAATCATGTTCCAGCATATTGCGTAATTCCTGTTGTCGTTCTGGTGTTGGAAACTCGGCAAGCGCTGTGGGAATCGACAGAGTTAAAACAAGAAAAAATTTCCACATATCTATAAATGAATAAACCTTCCAAGCCTTAATAACCTGGAAGGTTTTGAAAAAAGTTAAGATTGCCTAAAGTGCAATGTCGCTGCTCTCTGAACAGGAAGTCTAGTCAATCCTGTTCAGAGCAGCAAAACTTTAAGGTTTCAGTTTGCTGTAATAAGCGACCAAATCATCAATATCACTATCACGCAGTGAACCGGCGATAGCATTCATAATGTCAGAAATGCGCTTTTTACTGCGATACTGTTTCAACGCCTCTTTCAAATAAGCGGCATCGCGTCCAGCTAATGAAGGAAACGGCGCCCCAACGGCAGGTTTATGAATGCCATGGCATTGCGCACAAACCGCTGCGGCCCGCTCTTGTCCGGCAAACAGATTAGCCGCCTGTGCTGTGAAAATACAGCTCAGACCTAATAAAACCAAAGATAAATAAACAGCTTTCATCCTATTTCTCCGTTTCATCAGGCAATAAACCACGGGTCATGTATTTAACCCGGCCGTGCGAGAAAATGCCCGCCGGGCTTTCCATTGGAATGGATGCAACTTTTTGCAGCGTGTGCGAATCATAAACTACCACTTCATCGCCACTATAACCGGCACTGATATACAGGAACTTGCCATCAGCACTGTATTCGGGGAAATAGGCATGGCCGCCAACATCCAAAGTTTTCACCACTTCCAGCGATTTTTTATCAATCAACTGTACTGTTCTGGCGCGACGGTCTTTGGAAATAATATCCACCGCCACATAAGGTGCATTGGCGTGAGCAGCCGGTGATTCTGTACCACCAGAAACAGGTACTTGTTTGATAACTTCCATTTTATCCAAATCCCAAACGCTGACCACTGTTTTGTCGCAGGTACCGAAGTTGGTGCCAAACCCTAAGGTACGGCCGTCAACTTTTACCGCTGCGCCGCCGCCTAAATGCGGTACGCAACCTGCGTCCAGTTTTTTGATGATTTTACGGTCTTGCAAATCAATTGCAGTGACCTTGTTGTCATCATACGCAGCAATCATCAGTTTACGACCTTTGTGAGTTAAAAACGCATCATGCAAATGTCGACCGACATCAGTAATCTTGGTAACCGGGAAATCGCCTTTTAAGTCCACCACCCAAACTTGGCCGGCATTCTCCAGCGCAATCGCGAAAATATCGGCGTAGGGTGTACCGATAATCATCCCAGAATCCGATGAAACCATTTTGCCATCAGGATCAACGCCTTCCAGTTCAAAGGTTTTTAATGGCTCCAAGGTGTCCGCATTTAAAATCACGGCATTATGTGGCACAAAAGAACCTGCCATCAGGTATTTGCCATCTCGCGACACGCCAAGGCCGGGGCCGTTGTAACCGGTTTTAATGCTGCGCACCGCTTGCATGGTATATAGGTCAACTTTGAAAATTTCCGCAGTGTCGGTTTTGATATAAGCCCAGCGTTGATTCACCGGGTTGTAATCAATAATATGGGCTGCGGTACCGGTTTTGATTTCACCGATTTTTTGATGGGTTTTACTGTTGATAAAAACCGCTTTTGAACCTTCGCCGCGTCCGTATTTGCCGCGTGCCGCTACGCCGATTAAATCGTCAAGACTGCCGATTTGGTAGCTTGGTTTATTCGGTAATTTCTTCTCGTCAGTATAAATTTTCAACGAAGCCTTCATGTCGTTGATGGTCCAAGGCGGATTAGGCAATTTTGGTGTAGCCTGGAGATGGCTGACCAACGCGCGAATTTCCGTATCCGACAATTTACCGTAGAACGGTGGCATCAAAGTATCGAAACTGCCGGTCATTACAATCGTGCGTAACGCGGTGGGGCTGCGTCCTTTTAAAGTTGCTGAATTTAACGCCGGGGCAAGAAAGCCGCCGTGATCTGAGGCGTGGCAGCTGGCGCAGTTTTCTTCGTAAAGTTTATGCGCATCAACAGCGTCATGCGATTTTTGAGCGTCTTTTGCTTCATGGTCGGCGGCATAAAGACTTGTCGAAGCTAAGGCCAAGCTTATAGCTGCGGTTAAAATAGCCCGATTAAAAGTTTTTATTATTGTCATTATTTGGATTTCCGTTATCTGTGTGTATAGATGGTAATTTATTAAACCATTTTCATGTTATTTTGGACAGCCTTCCATTTTATAAATCGCATAACCCTGACTGTCTATTTGTGCGCGTAAATCCGCCGGAGCTTCTGCGCTGTGGCAAAACAGACAAGTTCTGCTATCAACAAGCGCATTTTCTTCTCCGATGCTTTTTAACCATTGTTTAGCGCAAGCCAAAGCTTTTTCTGCGTCCTGCTCATCAAGCACCACATCAAAATGGATAATTTTACCCTTTGTGGTAGTGGCGTGGGTGTCAAAAACATGAGAAATGGGCATCATACTCTCCTTTAAAAAAAAGACCGACGGCGCACCGTCGGTTAAGTTTCTACCTTCTGGAAAAATAATCACTTGCAACGCTTAAATCAAAATGGAGTACAAAACCTGTTTTGTACTCCTTGGACATTACCGGAAAAACTTATCTTCAGATAAACTAACCTTTGCCCGGTAACATGCCGACTGTGCCCGGCTTGATACGTTTACATTCAACAACTACATCTTCCATGTAGCACTGATATTTACCTTTAGCATCTCCGCTTGTGCATTCGTTACAAACAAGCTTGCCGTTATCTTTCACTTTTTCAACGTGCCAGCCATACCCCTGGGTCTGGCAAAACTTTTTTGAATAGATTGTCAGCTTATAGGGCTTTTCTGCATCAGCACTGGCCTTTTCTTTGCTGTCACAATGCTGCATTGGCAAGGTATTGGCTTTTAACTCTCTGTAGATATATTCGGTTGCCAATGTCGCTGTAGAAGTCACACACAAAACTAAGCCCAAACCGATTAAATTTAATTTCATTCTTTTCTCCCCTGTACGTCAAACATCATCTGAAAACAGTGATGTTTCTGCGCTTATTATTATTTTGTGGATGATTTATTCTGTGGTTGATATCACACGAATGTTCATCTGTGTTGCTTCTTCTTCCAGTTGCTGTTTGATTGGCGCAAACTTTTCATTTTCGGTCATTTTCACTGCAACAATGACAGCGACGCTTAACAATGCAACGCCAGCGATATAGAAAACGGAATAATCTTTTTTTGGTTCTTCTGACATGATGAGTTACCTTTATAGTATTTTTTAATAGCGAATCGATACTATAAAAGAGAAATAAAAAACCTGCAACAAATATTGAATCAATATTACTTTATGTTGAAATTTTTAGTTGGAGGTATGCTCCTGGCAGATTTTTTCACTATCGGCAGTGGTCAAATTGACTTTGGTTAAGCCACAGACACCGCCTTTGGGCTTGGGGTTAAAATGTTTGCAGGTTTTACATAAGCCAAAAGATTTTGATTTGTTAGCGGTTTGCAAGGCAAAAAGGGCCTGAACAAAAATGTTCTCGTAATCGCTGGGATTGCCGTTTTTTTGCAGTAGCAGCGCGGCATGTTCAAAAACATCCAACGGTTTAACTTCAGTTAACAGTTTTTTACCTTCGGGGGAAATTTTTAAATGTACTACCCGTTTGTCATTCGCATCAGGAATTTTGCTGAGCAGCTGTTTTTTTTCCAGCAATTGTAGGGTTTGGGAGACAGTGCCGCGCGTCATCCCCAGATAACTGCTCAGAGCAGCCGGGGTGTCACTGAATTGATTACAAATCATTAAATAATCCAGTACTTGCAAATGAACCGGTTGCAAGCCGAACTCGGTGCAGCGCCTGCGTTCTTCCGCCCGCATTAAGGCTGCAATTCGCTCAATAGAGTCAAATATATTGGCTGTTTTCATAATACTTGTCTAAAAATTAATACTGCTGATCACAGTCAAATGGCATTGCCGAGCTTTCATCATTACCCAGCCAAAAATGCACACTTGTTAGCTAAACCCTTTATTTTATCTCAAACAAGGCTATATCCGGTAAGGTAAAATTAGCAGATATGTATTTGTTTTCGATAACTAATGCACCGCATAAATCCGCAGTGACAGATAAATCAAATAATCGCCAGTCTGAAGGCAGGCCATAAATTTCTGGCAAACTGAGGAAATAAGGCGGAGCGGCAGAGGCAATCTCACACTGTTGCAGACCCATCGCCAAGCCTCGGCCAACGGCTTTTACAAACGCCTCTTTCCGAGTCCAGAACCGGTAAAATTCAGCCGCTTTTTCTGTTTCTGGCAAAGAATTCCAATAGTTTTGTTCTGATTGGGCAAAACATTTTGCTACCAGAGCAGAAAAATCCCGCCGCTGCGCTTGGGTTTGCTCTATGTCCACTCCAATTGCGCCTGCTTTGCTGATTGCCACCAATAAAGTTTCAGCACTGTGCGAGATATTAAACTGAATCTCAGGATAATCAAGCAGATAAGGTTTGCCATGAATCGTTCTGGCAATGTTTATTTTATCACCCGCCTGATTAAGATAGGCAGCTAAAATCTGCCGCAAACCCACCCGAACGGCAATATGTTGATTTTTCAAGGCTTGATTGCGAATCGCTTGGGCAAATTTTTTTTCATCAGGCGATAAAATAGCGAATAAATCAGCAGCGATTTCTGTTTGTAAATTGACTATATATAACTCTACTTCGTTGCGCATTGGTCAGATTTTGCCTGCTCATGGTTCCATCTGATAAATGGTATCATTAAGGCCTTTAATCTTCGCTTTCACTTTTTCGTAATAAAACATAAATGATGACAAAGCAACATGATACTTTGGGATTTATCGGCATCGGTTTAATGGGCAAACCGCTGGTTTTACGCTTGTTGGCAGGCGGATTTAAAGTCAATGTCTGGAACCGCAGCCCTGAAAAACTTAACAGCGTGATTGAAGCAGGCGCAATAGCTTGCGAGTCGATTGCAGAACTGGCAAATAATTCGCAGGTGATTATTTTATGTTTGGCGGATACAGCAGTGGTTTCTCAAATTGTTGAAAATGACATATTGAGCAGCGGTGCAAGGGATAAATTAATCATCGATTTATCCAGCATTCACCCTGAAACCACCCGGCAGCTAGCTGCGAAATTAAAAAAACAATCTAACATTGACTGGGTGGACGCTCCCGTTTCCGGCGGCACCTTGGGCGCAGAACAAGGCACATTGGCGATTATGGCGGGCGGAACTGCTGAAAATATTGAAATTGCGCGACAAGTTCTGGCGCCGTTGTATAAACAGCTGACGCATATGGGCGAAATTGGCAGCGGTCAAGTGACGAAAATCTGCAATCAAATGATTGTCAGCTGCAATGTGCTGGTGATTGCGGAAATGATGAAACTGGCACAGCAGGCCGGCGTTGAGGCGGAAAAAATTCCGCAGGCGTTGGCGGGCGGTTTTGCCGATTCTAAACCATTGCAAATTGTCGCGCCGCAAATGGCAACCGCAACCTTTGAGCCGATTAAATGGCGGGTTAAAACCTTGCTGAAAGATTTGAATATGGCAGTGGAGGTGGCAGGAAAACACGGCACAGCAATTCCGATGTCAGGCTTGGCGGCGCAATTGATGCAGCTACACGGCAGTCATGGCTTTTTAGACCAAGACCCGGCAACCTTAATCAAACTGTTTGAGGCGGAATAATGCTGAAATTTTGCCCTAATTTAAGTTTGTTATTTACTGAACTGGCATTAGCCGAACGTTTTAAAGCGGCAAAGCAGGCGGGGTTTAACGCCGTGGAAATTCAGTTTCCCTATGCTTTGCCTGCCAGACAAATCCTGCAAACTTTGGCGGAGCTGCAGTTAAAACTGGTGTTGTTCAATGTCGATGCCGATGATTTATTGCAAGGCGGTGAAGGCTTGGCATGTGTGCCGAAGAAAAAAGATCAGTTTAAATACGCCCTTGAGCAAACAGTGGCCTACGCGGAACTGTTAAAACCGGATGTGATTAATGTGTTACCCGGTCGTTGTCTGGATGAAAAAAAAATCGGGCTTTACCACGACACTTTTCTGCGAAATCTGGAATATGCGCTAGAGGCTTTTACCCCCTTAGGCATTAAAACCGTGTTTGAGGCAATAAATACTGTTGATATGCCAAATTTCCTTATTCACAGCGGTGCACAAATGCTGGAGGTGTTGCGTGATTTGAATCACCGCGATTTACTCATGCAATACGATATTTATCATGCCGCCAGAATGGCAGAAAATTATGCAGATTTTATCGCTGAACACGGGGCTAAAATTGGCCATATTCAGTTTGCCGATAATCCCGGACGCGGAGAGCCGGGTACGGGCGAAATTGATTTTCCGCAGTTATTTAAGCTGATCGAAACATCGGCTTATCAAGGCTGGCTTGGCGCAGAATACAAGCCAACTAACGGCACCTTAAATAGCTTGAACTGGTATCAACATCGCGGTTAAAGTAAACATTTTCAGGGTGATAACAAACTGTTTTATAACAACTAAAAAAGGTGAACACAGATGGCTGAACTATTTGATAAAGATGGTAACCCCATTAATACGGTGAGAAGTTTTAATCGCGAGAAATTT
>CAIQWF010000252.1 GCA_903875455.1 uncultured Pseudomonadota bacterium | reverse complement strand
ATGACAGTTGCTATAGCATAAAACTGTTTTGGGGTTGGGGAGGCTTGGAACAAATTTGATTTGTGCAACAAAGCCCATCTTGTTTCTAAATTATCCGAGACAATATCTGACTCAAACAACAAAAATGCTTTCCAGCCTTACTATTTAGATGACACTGATGAAAGCCTGCCTTTTGTAACCCGACTGGTAAACACCGTTATTATCCGTGCCATAGCCGCACGCGCCAGTGACATTCATATTCTGCACAACAGTGTAAAGTGTCAGATTCGATTCAGAATTGACGGCGTGCTGCTTAAAATGACTGATATCCCTGAGCACATCGCTGAAAATGTGATGTCACGCCTTAAAGTGATGGCCGGGATTGATTCGAGTGCCAATCAAAAACCGACCGATGGCCGGGCAAAACTTTACGCAGGCGGACGCTTGATAGATTTGCGTTTCAATTTTGTGCCTACCGTTGACGGCAAAAAAACCACTATTCGGATTCAGGACTCAAGACAGCGCAAGGAATTGAACAACATTGGGTATAGTGAAACTGAGTTGACGCAATTTAAGGAGTTAATTTCCGCAAAAGTAGGTCTAATCCTGGTAACAGGCCCTACCGGTTCAGGAAAAACCAACACCTTATATGCCGCCCTAGACCATATTCGCGATTCGAGTAAAAACATTGTCAGCATTGAAGACCCGGTTGAATTTATGGACGAGGAAATTACCCAGATTCAGGTCAACAATAGAACCGGCTTTACCTTTGCGGTCGGACTAAGAGCAGCAATGCGCCAAGACCCGGATATTATTCTGGTGGGAGAAATTCGGGATAAGGAAACAGCTGAAACAGCTCTGCAAGCCAGTGAAACCGGACATTTGGTGTTATCCACTTTGCATTCACGTAGTGCAACTGGCACGTTATTACGATTATTGGAATTAGGAATTAATAAAGGACTACTCGCCAGTTCCATTGCCGGAGTGGTGGCTCAACGTTTGCTGAGGAAACTCTGCGAACGCTGTGCCAAGCCAGTGGATATTGATACAGCGCAGCTTCCGGCCAAGATCAAAAAGTTAATGCCTGAAACATCCAGAATACGTGAAGCCATCGGTTGTCCGCATTGTCATCAAAGTGGTTATTTCGGACGAATCGCGATTGCCGAAATCCTGACTTTCAGCACAGAAATCCAGCAAGCCATTACTAAAGACAAATCCATGGCTGAAATCGAAGAGCTTGCCCGCTCACAAGGAATGCTATTATTGGAAGAGTCGGCTTTTCAACGCTATTTTTCCGGTGAAACTACCGTAGAGGAAATCAGCCGCGTTTTAGAAATAAAAAATCTTAATCCGCACAAGGAAAAAAACACTGTTGCAGCAAAAGCAGCTCCTCATCGGAATATCAAATATATTTTATTCATTTATAGCGATATGAAAGCCGCAGAACAGATAAAACATAGCTTGCTGACTTATGACTTTGTTGTTTTCATTGTGAATGATGTCAAACATATCGAATATTTTATTAAAAATGAACAGTTATTTGATCTGGTGATTTGCGAACTGACAGCCCCGAATATCAGTGCTTTGCCCTTGACAGCAATATTACGCAACAATATTAAATATGTAGCTATCCCTATTCTGGTTATTAGTGAACCGCATCAACTGGATGAAATTCATCAGGCTATTGAATTAGGTGCTAATGATTATCTAATCAAACCCATAGGCTTTACTATGCTATTGAATCGGATTCTGGCGCTATTAAATCGCACTTCATTATCTTAAAGAGCGTGACAGCCCAGACAACACAACGACTTGCAGTTGCCAAAGACAAACAGATTTTTGTCTTAATGCCCTGAAATCAAAACCGCCGGAAGCGGATATTTCGGCAATTTTTTCGTTGCCTCTAACGGCAATTCCGCATGACTTATCGAAGCAGACAAAAGCGTGTAACCCCCTAAAATTCGGTTAGTGTCTTTTTCCAAAACCAAAACTGCCGAAAGGTCTGAAGCCGCCATGATAACCGAACCCCATTCCCCAATAGCCATAGGGATAACCATAATAATAAGGATAGCCATAATAACTATTGTAATAGTTGTAATAGCTGCTTCGCATATAGCTTAAATAAAGATTGTAGGCCGCCAGATTCTGCTTGCGAAATGCCTCGTCAATTTCTTTCGGGCAAACGGACTGATACAGCTGGCCGCTCAAACCGGTAGTCACGGCATTCTCTATCTTGCAATAATCCTTTAAGCCTGCCTCACGTCCTGCTTTATAGAGCTTTTCATTCGGAACAATCCCGTATTCAGAACAGGCCTCTTTGTGCAGATTCAATTCGCCGAGGGTTTTTCCTGCCAAACCGTCCTGAAGCCCCAGCTGCTGCCACTCACCGCGTACACAGTCTTCACGGTCTAAAGTAGCGTGGCTGCATCCGATTAACGATGATAGGGTTGAAACTAAAACAATTATTTTTAAATGATTCATTTTCATAACCTCAGCTTGTTAAGTGGTTGAGCTTAAATTTTCCCGTATATTTTGGAGTCCAAACTCGCGAGTTTGGAATCCGGCCTAGCAACTAAATACCGAAGAACTTTTGTTCTGTTATTTATCAATAACCCCGAAGACTTTTTAAAAGCTTCGAGGTCAGAATGGCTAAATTAAGGTTTTTTATCCAGTTTATCTTTTACAAACGGCAAAATGTTGTTTTGCCATAACTTCATTGCGAATGCAAACAGGGATTTGGAAATTGTGAAGACATTGGCTAAAAAGCTGAGATTTTTATCACCGCCAAACGGCGCCAATTTTTCCAGCACCACTTCACTCAGTTGCCGACGCGGTTCACCAGAGCTTTGGTTAATGAAAACTTTTGGATAGAACCACATTTCCAGAATCGAAATCGCCCACATAAACATGAATGAGACTCCCATCCCCATCCCGGCCAGAATCACCAAAATGGCAAACATCGGCGACAATTTAGTCAACCACCAGGACAGAATATCCACCAGCAGAAAGGCATAAGGCATTCCGATGGCGATACATTTGTATTGCATGGTCGGGCTTTGGGCAAAGCTGAAAATAATCCCGACAAACATGAAAATAAAGCTGATGCCGAATAAATGAATATGCGAAACCCGGGTTAGCGAAGCAAACGTCGCTCCTTCATCCTGAGTGGTGACAGTTTTTAAAACTTCCACATCGCTAAAATCAGGAATCGTCCCGGCCTCTTTGTTGTGGCACATCACGCAGCGCTCATCAATGATTTTTTTTACCCCGGTGGACTCATAAGTTTTGATGTCGGCACCGTCCCTGACCCACTGCATGATTTCAAAACGTTCCTTGTCAGAAGCATTTTGTTTCATTGAACCGTTGAGCTTTTTTTCCAGTACGGTGCCGGAACGGTTGCCATAGTAGCTGTAAACAATGTCATCAATTGACAGGCCGAATTTGCCGTCTGCCATGCCGTGGGTGAACAAAATTTGCACTAAAGCAAAGAAATAACCTACCGCCACAGCGCATAAATAGCCGGTGAACAGCACCTTGATCGGGGTTTCGTGATCTTTTAAAGGGATATATTTTTGAGTCATAGTATTTTGAAAAGTTAGATTGAAAGGGATATATCAAGCAAATTTTTTACCAACTTCTGATGCTTTCTGGAGAAGCTTAAAAAATATTCACAATGCTGATGTTTTTTTACATTGTAATCTGTTTTTTAGCCGGTCATGCCTGAATTATTCACTACAAAACCCGCAAGTTGATTGTTTTACAGAATTGAGGATAGTCAGTTTCGATGTTTCAGAATTTGTCCAGCCACCGCCCAGAGCTTTATTTAATGCCACCAGTTGTAAAGACTGTTTGGCCAAACCGTCCTGCTGTTCGCGCTGGGCCTGATAAACACCGCGTTGTGCATCCAGAACTTCCAGATAAGAACTCAATCCTTTGCGATAGCGTTCAGTTGCCAAAGTTAACAGCAGTTGCTGGGCTTTAACTGATTTTGCCAAATCAATCCCGCGTTGCCGTTCCTGAATTTCCGCTACCAGCGCATCTTCTACCTCTTTAAAGGCATTTAATACCGTGCTTTGATAAGCAATAAATGCCTGTTCATTTAACGCCTCTTTCACTTTGATATTGGCTTGAATCCGACCCCAGTTGAAAATCGGCATACTGATGGTGGAAGCCACCGACCAGGATTTCCCGATTGGGGTGAAGTCGGTAATTTTCATATTCTGCAAGCCTAAAAAAGCTGACAAATTGATTTTCGGATATTGTTCATTCACAGCAATACCAATTTCGGCATTGCTGGCAGCGAGTTTGCGTTCTGCCATCCGAATATCGGGGCGGCGGCGTAATAATTCTGCCGGCAAATCTGCAAGGGCTGGATTTTTACTGACTGGCACGGCGGCAATATTTTTTAAATCTGCACCGAGTTTGTCCGATGTTTGCCCCAATAATAATGCAATGGCATGAATCGCTTGTTTAATTGCGGTTTCATAGATTGGCAATTGCGCCCGCATCGTTGCCAATTGCGCTTCGTTTTGGGCAATGTCCAGATTTGAAATTAACCCGGCTTGTTGACGCACCCGAATCAGTTTTAAACTTTGTTCCTGACTGTGCAAATTTTCCTGGGTGAGCCGCTGCATCTGTTGATTCGCCCGCAGCTGAATATAATTGCGGGTCACTTCGGCCAACAACGTCACCAAGCGGTCGCGGCGATTTTCTTCTGCAACTTCGCTGTTTGCCTCTGCCGCTTCCAAAGCCCGCTGTACGCCGCCGAATAAATCAATTTCCCAAACCGCATCAAAACCGACTTGAAAAATATTAATCAGTTGGCTTCCAACTCCAAAACCACTGCCTACACCGGAACTGCCGCCAGTGCTGGAACTGTTGCGTCGGCGCGAAACTGAGCTATGGCTGCTTAAACTGGGCAATGCGGCAGCAACGGTGGCGTTATATTCAGAACGGCTGGCGCGAATCCGGCTTTCTGCCAGTTTTAAATCCAGATTGGATTGTGTCGCTTGCTGAATCAGCTGATTTAACAAGGGGTCATTAAAAGTTTTCCACCAGTCCTGCAATTGCAGAATCTGATTGGAAGTTGCCGCTTCTGCCCATTGCTTCGGCAGCTCCATTTGTGGCGGCACATAATCAGGGCCTACCACGCAACCGGTTAAACTCAAGGCTAAAACCATAGACCGGACTGGCTTTAAAAACCTGTCAGGTTGGCGCGGAAATAAAAAATAACTCATAAAGCCGCACCTTGGCTTTTCGCTTTACCATTGTTTGGCGCTTCAATAAACACATCCATTTGCTGGCCGACATAGGCGGGAATCGAAGTGCGGTCGAAACTGTACAAGGCTTGCAAAACGCGGGTATCAACCCGTTCCGTGCTGTCACCGGTAAGGGATTTTTTCGGTACCACATAAGGCTCAAGATAAGCCAAAGTCAGCTCGGTTTTAAAGTCGCGATTGCCGCGCAGATACGCCACCGCCTTACTTTCCTTGCGAAACCGCCAGGCATCGTTTTCGTCAATATCCACCCGCACATGCAATTGCTCTAAATCACCTAACATCAGCAAAGGCTGATTGGTGATGCCGGTTGGAGCAAACTCGCCGGGACGGATATTAACCTGTAACACCTCGCCTGCCACCGGCGCCCGAACCACCAAACGCTCTAAAGTGGTTTTCACCGCTGCCAGTTCGGCTTCAGTTTGCAAAAGCTGGGCTTTGGCACTTTCCAGACGGGCTTTGCTGATTAAATGGGCATTGCGGCGCCGGTCTGATTCTTCGGTGCTGATGGCACGTTTGTCGGTGACGGCTTCAATTAAATGCAACAAGGTTTTGCTATCCGTTACTGTTGCTTCTGCCTCAATCACTGCCGCTTTAGCTTTGGCAATATTGGCTTTGCGTACCGCTAACTCGGCTAAAGCTTCGCGGTCGTCCAGTTTGAATAACACCTGTCCGGCGCTGACTTTATCGCCAACCTTCACTGCAACGTCTTGCACAATGCCGCCTAATGGTGTGCCGATGGCAATATTCTGGCTTTTGGCTTCGATAATTCCGGCCCCGGCAATAAAAGCCGGATAAGGGGAATCGGCGGGTTGGGCAACAGGTTGGGCAATCGGCGTAGGTTGATTGCTATGCACCACAGTGAAAACGCCGAAACTGAAGCCGATAATTGCTAAAACGGGGAGGGTAAATTTGGGTAACATGTCAGGATTTTGTGCGGATTTTAAATCGGAAATAAAAGCATATCACACTGGTTTAAACAGGCTTGCAATCATTCATTCACAATGATGATTCTGTATTTCATCATACCAGTACTTTACAACCGCACTGCAACTCAATACTGATCGGGGAAACTTGTCGTGTAGTTTGGTTTTTGCGCACATGTAAAACCAACAGCGTCAGCGGGTCAAATACAATCACATCTTTAACTCCTTGCGAAAGATAAAAGGGCGGGCCAATTTCTAAATCTTTCGCTTCATAGCCTTTACTGACCACCTCAATCACGGCTTCAGGAATCATGGTGAGTGCGCTATCTTGTTCTTCTTCACTGGGTTCTTGGCAAAAAATAGAAATATCGGGGCGTTTTAAGCCATTGGGAAACTGAATATAAACATCTATGGCGTGAACACATTGACAGGCTGAATCACTGGCAGAATTTTTTTTAATATTTTGAGCGATGCGTTCAATATGTTTTTGATGGCGATAAACCGGTTGCGCCTCCCAGATGTGCAAGCCGTTGACAATTTCAAGGCGGATACCAAGCTCGCTGGCCTGTAGTAAAGTGGTGGATAAGCTCATCTGGTTTGCGTACCTATGTCAATGTTAGCCTGGGAAATTAATCAAAAGGAGATGCTTTGGAAAAATTTATTTCAAAGGTGAATAAATCTCTAACATCAAGCCATTAATCGGCAAAAAATGCTTGGCGTTACTGGTACACAGAATTTCATTGTGAAAAAGCGCAGTTGCGGCAATTATTGCATCTGCCATTTCAATGCTATGACTTAACGCGAAATCTTTAACGATTTGTCGGGCGTGGGAACTGATAGCAGCATCTATGTCGTAAATAGTAAATTCGTATGTTTCCAACAGCTTTTCAAAACTTAACAACTCTTTTTTGTTGTGGCAAAACGGCACATATTCCATATAAGTTACTGCCGATATAGCTTTGGCATCAGAATTAAAAATAAGTTGCTGCGCAGTTTCAATATTTTTGTTTGCGTAAATAAAAATATTGGTATCAAAGAGCATTCCATCTCTCCCTGCGTCCTTTGCGAATTAAGCGCAAAGTTTCTTCGACTTTATCAATATCCAAATCGTCAAACACGCCGCAGAATTCCTTCATAGCTTGTTGCCGTTCTTCCTCGCTGTATTTTTTAACAGGCTTAGAGGAAGTAGCCGATTTTTTCAGGTTTTGAATTAATTGATAGACCAACTCTAAAGTGTGTTTATCTTCTACGGCATCTATTTCATTTTTTAACAGTTCTTTAGTGACCATGTTTTTATTCTCGTGGTTGTTAGCTAAGAGGAGTTAATCAAGCGTGGATAGTTTAAGCAAATCAGGCTAATTATAAAACCCTATCCGCAAAGCGTTTTAACCACATCGCAAACAGTGGCACCCGCATTTGCCAGCGCCCGTTTTTTTCCACAATAAAACCGTGTTCTTCCAGTCGGTATAAATGTTGATTTGGCTCTACCATTTCGCCGTTTAAAATCTGCTTTACGGTTTGTTTACAGGCGGGGTCGCTGCAAAAGTCTTTCCAGAAAATCAAAATTGTCGACGTTTCGCGCTCATTGCTGACTTCCTGCACTACTGCGTCTAAATCGGCTTGGCTCATGTCTTTTTTGTTTTCGGTGTTGGCAATGTCCACCATTTTTGAGCAGAGCAGTTGCAACAACGCTGGATGGCCTTGGGTTAAGTCAAACATCTGTTCACAGACGGCGGGCGGATAGTTCAGGTTGACGGGTTCGGTGATTAAGCGGATGGCATCGTGGTGTTTTAAATAGTCCACCCGAAAGCGTTGCGCTTGCACGAAATAGCGGCTCCAGTTCGGTTGTTCCAATTCGGAAAACAACGCCGCGCCGACGAATAAAAACATGTTGTTGCGATAAGCCAGTTACATTCCTGCTATCAAAAACTGGTCGGCGGCAACCACTTGATTACGACCCTTTTGTTTGGCTTGATATAAGGCATCATCGGCTAATTTAATGGTGCGATGAAAATCAGGATGACCATCATGAATGGCTGTTCCTAAACTGACCGTCACGGTCAAAGTCTGCTGATCGGCTAGTTTAAAAGCCGTGTTTTCAGTCGCCATACGAATTTTTTCTGCGACACGCTTGATAACGCGCGGGGTCACATCCCCCAACACAATCAAAAACTCCTCACCCCCCAGGCGAAACACAAAATCGCCGGCTCGCACTTCATGGGTTAATATTTCTGCAAATTGTTCCAGCACTCGGTCGCCATTGTCATGGCCATAGCCGTCGTTAATGCGTTTGAAAAAATCAATATCCACAATAATGACACCAAACACCTGGTCGCTTTTCAGGCTGGACAACGTTTCATGCCGCAACACTGTATCCAGGTAACGACGGTTAAACAAGCGGGTTAAACTGTCCCGACCGCTATCCTGGTCAATAATTTCCTTGGCAATTTCCCCAAGCACCCAACTGGCCTGCGAAACTAAAACATTCAGATTTTTTAATAGCTCTGGCCTTTTCTGATCGTCTTTTAAACATTTGACCAAGCTGTGCAAGGTTTCATCCATTTCATCCAGTAAACGCAACAAAGAAGCCAATTCAGGACGATTTGCCAAAAACAATTGGGCCTTATGTGTTACCCACAAACTGAAATTAGATTGGCGAATCGTTAATAAACTGCTTTCATCCGATAAATCCTGCTGGATATTCATTAATAAATCCCGCATCCAATCTGACAAGGAAGTGCGCAAGCGTTCACAATCAAAAGCCAGATGATGGGTGGAAAACTGCATTTTAAGGGCTTGGGAATCTTTTTCGTTAATGATTAAATCGCTTTCATAACTTTCATTAATGATCTGCAAGGTACAATCTAAAATCTGATTGACCAGAATTAAAGCCGCGCTTAAGGCTTCCCGGTTGAGTTTTGATGCGACCAAAAAACGCAAAACATCCTGTTTGATTAGATACATACCATAATTAACAAAACTCACGGGCAAGCCAATTTTGCCGTGAACCCGGCCAATTTTAAATTGGTAATCTCTATATTCTTCTATGGCCTGGTCAGTACTGCGATATAAAAACACCGAATTAATCCAGTTTGTCATGCTGGCTGTCAGGCGGTTTTTAACTTCATCGTGATTAAGAAAATGCGCCGCTTGCGGGTTGCTCAACATTTCCCGATAGAAATTTTTGGCTATTTCTTGGCTGTGTGGTGAAACAATCGTGAAAATAGTCTCAAGTAATGGGATATTTTCAGGTTGATTGATATTTTTTAAAATTTTTTCGTAAATAGGCATAATTTTATCTGGATGAAATAGAGCTGCAATTAAGGCTACACCGTTTTAGATTCAGAACGTAACAACAACCATGCTACCGATTTTCGGTAATATTGCCATGCTCTAAGTTTAAACTAATACGTCCAGCACAGTGACTCAATTCCAAAAATGGCTTTTATGTTGTGGTGTAACAAACACTCGCTAAGTCCGGCCCCCGATTCTTAAACGACTTGATTTTCTCACCTCTACCGTAATCCGATTACAGGCATACTCCCAAAAATCGTAAGGCAAGGAATGCTGATAAATCGCCGGCAGTAACAACCGAAAATGCTTATCCAGCAATCCCAAACTGCTCACACTCTCCCGCGTTAATGCAGTCAGCTTATCAAAACCTAAATTCAACAGCGACAAACGGTGAATCTGTTCCGCATAAAGAGGATATTTCTAATAAGGCTTTTGTCACACACAACAAAAAACAAGGATGTGAACCTGCAAATGACCACTCATGCCAGTATGACGGCTTATTTAATTTTCATTCTTAACTATTCTCTCTAAAGCAGACAACAGCAAATCAATCTCTTCAGACTGATGATTGGCTGAAAACGTCACCCGCAGCCTGGCTTTACCCTGCGGCACTGTCGGCGGACGAATGGCAGAAACCCAAAAACCTGATTCCAGCAACTGCTGACTTAACTTCACCGCCTGCTCACTATCACCGCACATAATCGGCTGAATCGGCGTATTTGAATCCATCAAAGTCAATCCCAATTGCGCGGCACCACTACGAAACTGTGCCACCAAAGCGTTTAACTTTTCGCGCCGCCAGTTTTCGCTAATCACCAACTGCAAACTGGCCCGGGTCGCCTCTGCAATCGCCGCCGGCATCGCAGTGGTATAAATATAGGTTCGGGCTTTTTGAATCAAAATTTCAATTAACTCATCCGAACCTGCGACAAAAGCCCCCGCCGTGCCAAAAGCCTTGCCCAATGTGCCTACTAAAATCGGCACATCATTCGAATTACAAGCAAAATGTTCAACCACGCCGCCGCCGGTCTTTCCTAACACCCCCAACCCATGCGCATCGTCAATCAGCAATCCTGCCTGTGTTTGCCTGGCAACGTTTATCAAATCCGGCAACGGCGCTAAATCCCCATCCATGCTAAACACGCCGTCACTGACAATCAGCGTTTTTTCAGCATTGGAACGGCTTATTTTTGCCTGTAAATTTTCACTGTTCCCGTGTAAATAACGCTTGAAAACCGCGCCTGCCAACAAGCCGCCATCCAGCAGTGAGGCATGATTCAACTTGTCTTCCAGCACCAGATCATGTTTATCCAGCAGCGCCGAAATCACCCCTAAATTCGCCATGTAGCCGGTGGAAAACAGCAAAGCGCGATCCCGTCCGGTAAACGCCGCCAATTCTTCTTCCAAAGCGTGATGGGGAATGCTGTGTCCACAAATTAAATGCGCCGAACCGCTGCCTACGCCGTACTCATCCGCCGCTTTTTTAAATGCAGCAATAACCTTGGGGTGATTTGCCAAGCCTAAATAATCGTTGCTGCAAAAATTTAAGACTTTTTTACCATCAATAGTTAAGTGAGTCGCTTGAGCAGAATCAATCACCCGCCGTGAACGATATAAATTTTGCTGTTTTATGTTTTCCAGTTCGCCAGAGAGCGAAAAAGCCGATAAACTCATTCAGTATCAAGTCCCGCAAGATTATATATTCTAAAAAAACAACCCCGTCGTGGAGTGGATGGGGAATTAAAGCTCAGACATTGAGCTGACCACTTTCTCAATATGGCCGTCATCCATCTTTGCCATTCGGTCAGCAAAACTGAAAATCCGCGCATCATGAGTGACAATCACCAAGGCGCGGTCTTTATGCAGCGCAACTTCTTTCAGCAATTCCATCACATGATGACCGGTTTCATGGTCTAGCGCACTGGTCGGCTCATCACAAACAATCAAGCGGGGATTATGTACCAAGGCTCTGGCAATCGCGACCCGCTGCTGCTGGCCGCCGGAAAGCTCTGAGGGCAAAGCTTTGATTCGCGCTCCCAATCCGACTTGCTCTAATACTTCTGCGCCGCGTTTTTCAGCTTCTTTACGCTTCACCCCGTTCAGAATCAACGGAATGGAGACATTTTCAGCGGCGGTCAGTGCCGGCAATAAATTGTAAGCCTGAAAGACAAAACCGATATTGGCAGACCGGAATTTTAATTTTTCACCATTGTGCATTTTTAATAAATCATGGCCAAACACTTCGCACAGGCCGCTATCCTGATTCAAAATTCCGGCAATCACTGAAATCAGGGTAGTTTTGCCGCAGCCGGAAGGCCCGACCAGCATCATTAATTCCCCTAAGCGGATCTGCAAATCAATCCCGCCCAGTGCCACCACTTTGTCGCCGCCGGTATCATAAACTTTCTTTACCGCCCGACAATCTACCGCAATTTCAGCACTCATCCTGTTATCCTTTAAATACAATCGCAGGCTCTAACCGTATCACTTTAATAATGCTCAAAAGCGCGGCAAACATGCAAATCAAGGTAATGCCAACGCCACTGAATACCAGTAATTGCCAGGGAAATTTAAACGCCAACACCGTGTTGCGCATGGAATAACCAAACAGTGCGGTTAAGCCCACGCCCATACCGTAGCCAATTGAGCCGACCAGAACGGCCTGCAATAGAATCATCCGTAGCAATGCGCCGTTGGTTGCGCCCATCGCTTTTAGCACGCCAAACTGGCGCAGATTTTCCAGGGTGAAATTGTAAAAAGTCTGTCCGGCAATCGCTGCGCCGACAATAAAGCCGAATAACACCGACACCCCAAAGTTAATCGGAATGCCGGTATTTTTCAGAAAGTACATCACGGTGAGTTCGATGAATTCCTGCTGAGTGTAAGCCGCCAGTCCGGTGCTATCTTTAATGCGTTTGGTTAAGAGTTTAAGGTCTTGTCCGGGTTTGGCTTTCACCACCACAAACGTCAGCATTTTCCGTTCTTTAGGCGCAAAACGCATGGCGCGGCTGTAAGTGGTATAAATCACCGGTTGCGATTGAAAGGTTTTGGTGGTTTTGGCGATGCCAACCACGATGGCACGTTTGTCATTAAGTTCCAGAGTATCGCCGATTTTTAAGGGTGTCGGTTTTCCACCCTTGGTTTTGGCGGGGTTGGCAAGTTTGCTGTTGGCTCCGTCAATATCAATAATTACCCCATCGCTACGGCGTAAGTCTTCCAGTTTTCCGGCCAACATTTCCGGCGGGCCGCCAACCAAAGTAGTATCATCCAAACCAATCACATTACAGGTTTGAAACATGCCATTAGCAAGACGGGCTTTCAACATACCCTTGTAAATCGGCATTGCCCACATCACCCCTGTAACCCCGCGCACTCTATAAAGCTCAGTATCTTGCATGGGCTTGACATCATCAACAAATTGCACATTTTTATCCATCACCCAAATATCAGGATAACCCAGATCAACGATGAAGCTAGGCATACGTGAGAGGATACCGACAAAAATTGCCGGTTGCTGGGTCATGATTAACGATGCAAAAGTGAGGCCCATAATAATACCGAGATATTTACCTCGGTCGCCCATGAGCATTTTTAACGCGATGTGGTTCATTGCTTTTTTACGCCAGGTTGCTTGATGTGCTTAGAGATGTCGCAATTTTTAAAATACCGTTTTTGGGACAATCATAATATCCCTTAAAGTTTCTGAGTGCAGCAACCTCAACTCAAGCTTGCGAACTTGATCTATTGCCAGTTTAATGCCTTTTTGATAGGTCTCTTTAATCAATGTCACCACAGCTTTTTGACCTTTCCAAACAAAATTCGCCGCCCGCCGCAAAACTGTTTCATCAGAATTTAGCAAATAACCATTCCAGGATTTTTCCAGAACCGCTCAATAACGCTCTATCGCATTGTATTTGCTATGATAAGGCAGATAATAGACCAAGCGGCTGATTCTCAATGTACTAGGTTCGGCATCAGCTTCCTGATTAATTTGCTGAACATTGTCAAAAATCACATCCGTCATTTCGTTTTTTTTGAACCTTGCTTTTGGCAACCGTCCGGCACCGATAACCCAACCGATTTAATATGTTGTAGATGCTACGTTCTGATGGCAGATCGTCTTCAACATACCCTTTGTAATGACATGAGGATATCAACTCCTAATGGTATAGCTAACACACTTTAAATTGATTACAAAACCTTTCGCCCTGAGCTAGTCGAAGGGTGCTCATGGTTCGACAAGCTCACCACGAACGTGACCAATTTATACTGGGGTTAGCTATATCAATATACTCTCGTTTATACCCTCTAAAATTCGTGTATGTCAATGTACTCTGTTGAACCTTTGGGCATAAAAAAACCCGCTCACCGTTGCCAGTTGCGGGTTTTTTGAATCTTGTTGAACGTCTATGAACGCCTAAATGGCGGAGAAAGAGGGATTCGAACCCTCGATACGTTGCCGTATACACACTTTCCAGGCGTGCGCCTTCGACCGCTCGGCCATCTCTCCACTTGAATCTAAACTGCTCAAAGAACAGCCGCCCATAATAGTTAAATTTCAGGACTTTTGCAATCAAATTATCCCAATTCTTCTGCCAACGACTCCAGTTCATCCCAGCGCTCAAAAGCCTGCTCCAGTTTTTCTTCAATGGATTTCATCTCATCCAACACTTTTGCGGTAACTGCCGGGGCTTGCTGATAAAAAGCCGGATTACTAATTTGCTCGGTAATTGCCGCTTGTGTCGTTTCTAGCTCGGCAATCAAATCCGGCAAGGTTTCCAGTTCTTTTTGCTCTTTGTAACTGAGTTTTCTTTTTTTCGCTATCGAAGCAGGAGAGGCAGACTTTTTCTCAATCTCAGCCGCTTTCTGTTTTTTCTCCACAGCGGCAAGTTGCTGTTTATTTTGGCTGTCATAGCGCAACCAGTCGCTATAACCGCCGACAAACTCCTGCACCTCGCCATTCCCGACAAACACCAGCACGTTGGTGACTACGTTATCCAGAAAAGCGCGATCGTGGCTGACGATTAATAATGTCCCTTGAAACTCCACCAACTTTTCTTCCAGCATTTCCAGGGTTTCCAAATCCAGATCGTTGGTAGGCTCGTCCATGATGATGACATTGGCCGGGCGGGTAAATAATCGCGCTAACAATAATCGATTTTTCTCACCACCGGATAAACTTTTTACCGGTGATCTGGCTCTGGCAGGAGCAAATAAAAAATCCCCCAAATATGACATCACATGACGTTGATTGCCGTTAATTTCGATAAAGTCATTGCCATTTGCCACCGTATCCGCCACGGTCATTTCCGGGTCTAACTGTTCGCGCAACTGGTCAAAATAGGCAACCTGCAATTTCGTACCTTGTTCCACCGTGCCGCTGGTCGGTTCCAACTCTTTCAGCAATAACTTTAATAAGGTTGACTTGCCCGCGCCATTTGCGCCAATTAAGCCGATTTTGTCGCCGCGTTGAATCAGGGTGGAAAAGTCTTTAATGATAACTTTATCGCCGTAACGAAAACTGACGTTATCTACTTCCACCACTTTTTTCCCGGAATTCTCGGCTTTTTCCAGGGCCAGCTTGCTGGTTCCTATAGTGTTGCGGCGTTGAGCCCGTTCCCGGCGCAGTGCCTCCAAAGCCCGAACCCGACCTTCATTCCGGGTACGGCGAGCTTTAATCCCTTGGCGAATCCAGACTTCTTCCTGCGCCAGTTTTTTGTCAAATTCGGCATTCTGATTGGCTTCATCTTCCAGTGCCGCAGCCTTGCGGCGTAAATAGTCATCATAACTGCCTTGCCACGACACCAGTTGGCCACGATCCAGATCAATAATGCGGGTGGCCAGTTTTTGTAAAAAAGCCCGGTCATGGGTGACAAATAACACTGCGCCCTGAAAATTTAACACCTGTTCTTCCAGCCAGGCAATGCTTTCAAAATCCAGATGGTTGGTTGGTTCATCCAGCAATAAAACTTCCGGCTCCATTACCAGAGCTTGCGCCAATGCCACCCGACGTTTCCAGCCGCCGGATAAATCACTGATTTTTACTTCGCCCGGCAAATTCAGCTTAGTCAAGGTAGTTTCCACCCGCTGCTGAAAATGCCAACCGTTATGGGTTTCCAGTTGATGCTGTAAGTCGCCAAACTCTGCCAAGGCTTTTTCATCCTCAGCATCCAAAGTCATGGAAAGTTCGTGATAACGGGTAATCCAGTGCCCCAAATCGCCCAAACCACTAGCCACTGCATCATAAATGGTAGCATCGGCAGGTAAATCGGGGGCTTGCTCCAGCCAGGCCAGTTTCAAACCGGGTTGCCGCCAGATCTCACCATGGTCGGCATGAACATTTCCGGCAATGATTTTCATCAGGGTAGATTTACCCTCGCCATTGCGGCCCAATAAACCGACGCGCTCGCCTGCGTCTAGCTGAAATTCGGCATTGTCCAGTAAAGCGTGGGTGCCGTAGGCAATGGAAACGTTTGTTAATCGTAATAAGGGCATAATGATTCTTTCTGTTGTAAAAAACGGCGCAACAAATCCAGAGCATACAAAGCTGCCTGATTTTGTTTGCGTTGCAGGGTTCCGGCCACGGTTTTGCTTTGTTGGCAAAAGCCTTGTTCGGTCAATAACACGCTGCAAAGCGTAATGGTTTGATTTTTATCGGCAAAAGCTTGTTCAGAGCCGTCATAAAACTGCACCAGCGCAAAAGTTGCAGCACAGGATTTTTGTAATTCCCTACCCAGCCGTTTCGCTGTGTTAATTAAATCAGCTTCGGACTGGTTTAAGCGACTCAGTTTTTGATTGTACGAAGATGAGACCAACCAGTCATGGCCGATACATTTCGCCGCAATTAAGCCTTGGCTGGCGGATTCTATCACTGCTAAAGTTTGTGATTTCTGGTTAAGCAAATCGGCAATTACTGAAACTAAATCACCGGCGGTTTTATCAAGTCCATCAATCGCAAAAACGGCATCGCCTATTTGTGCGGCAACTTGCTGAACTAAGATTGAGGTGGCTTCTGGCGGATAATCGTGCGGGAATAATAATTTCGTCTGATTTTCATCAACTCCGGCCCGATAGCTTACGGTAACAGCGGCAGGAATTTCTATTTGATTAACGTGCGCTTGTAAGGCGGATTCACCAATGCCCCAGGTTTTGATAATCACTAATTTTTCCGGTTGCAGCGAAAATCGGCCTTCCAAATCCGGCCTCACTGTTTCCGTGAATAAATGCTGCATTTCAAACGGCACGCCGGGCAGAAACACAAACCAGCAGTGTTGATATTGCAAACAAAATCCCGGTGCAGTGCCCCATTCATTATCAATTCGGGTCGCACCTTGCGGCAACATTGCCTGTTTGCGATTCACCTCCGGCATAGCGATATTTCTCCGTGCGAAATAACCACTGATTTGTTGCAAAGCCACTTCATCAAACTGCAAAGGCAAGTTGAAAGCCTGAGCAACCGCTTCAGCGGTTAAATCATCGCTAGTCGGCCCCAAGCCGCCGCTGCAAATACAACAGTCGGCACGGCTGGCTATTTCTTTTAATAATCCGATTAAATCCGCCATTTTGTCGCCGACTGCGGTATGCCGGCTAACCTGAAAACCCAGCGACACAAGTTGCTGCGATAACCAGGCGGCATTGGTGTCGGCGACCTGGCCGGTGATAACTTCTTCACCTTGTGAAAATATCTCAACTTTGGGATTCATATTGATGCCTTTTACAGCAAAGCGCTGATAAAAATGCCGGAAGACAGCTGGAAAATTTTAGTTTTTGGGGAAAAATCAGCAGGAAAAGCAAAAGAGGGTTGCCAGTTAAATTTCGACTATTTTGTTTTGGTTAAATCCTGGAACTTCCTTGCGGCCATGATAGCCTCGCGGGTTGCTCAAAATCCGGGTTTGCTCAATCATGTAATCATTTGGGTAGTGAATGTGGCCGTGAAACCAGGCGGTAATGTTGTGTTTTTTAATCAGGTCGTCCAGGCTGTTGCAATAGGCCAGCTTTTTCAGCTCGTTGAACGGCTCTTGCCAACTTAATGCAGAAGGTGCGTGATGGGTAATGACGACCGTTTTTCCTTCAAACGGCTCAGCCAATTCATTTTCCAGCCACAGCAAAGAGTGCCTGTGTAATTGTGTGAAAGTGCTTTGGTCAAAAGACTGTTCTTTAAAGCGGATGGTTCTGAAATCATTTAAGCGCTGCCCGACTTCAGCGGCTTTTTTCTCGCCATTCTTGAGCAAATCGGTCCATAACGTGCAGGCAATAAAGCGCACCCCTTGAAAAATCAGGGTGTTTTTTTCCAAAAAATAGATGTTGCTGTTTTCACAGCTGGTGCGCAGCATATTCAGTGTCGCTTTGTACTCGTGCGTATAAAACTCGTGGTTTCCGGCGATATAAATAATAGGCTTGTTGATGGTCTTTAGCCACGAAACCCCTTGCCTGCCAATCCCTATATCACCCGCAGCAATAATGAGGTCAGCATCATTATTTGGAATGGGCAGGTTGCCAAATTCCAAATGAATATCAGAAAAGTAATTTATCCTCACAATTTAACTCTATTGCGTATCGGGTATGGGGTATAATTTGAAAAGTAACAGTTGTTATTCTTTCAGATATCCGTATTTTTTCCAACAAAGATTTTTTATTATGTCCATTAGCACTCGAAAAAACACCCAGCAAGTTTTGGTCGGCAACATTAAAGTCGGTGGCGGAGCTCCGATTGTAGTGCAATCCATGACTAACACCGACACTGCCGATGTTGCAGGCACTGTACAACAAATTATGGAATTATCCACCGCAGGCTCTGAATTGGTGCGGATTACCGTTAATTCAGAAGAAGCGGCCAAAGCGGTGGCGGAAATTCGCAACCAGTTGGATAAAAAAGGTTTTTCGGTTCCGATTATTGGCGATTTTCACTTTAACGGTCACAAGTTACTGGAAAAATACCCTGATTGTGCGCAAGCGTTAGACAAATACCGGATTAACCCCGGTAATGTTGGCCGTGGCAAAAGTCGCGACCCGCAATTCCAGCAAATGATTGAGTTTGCCTGCCAGTACAATAAACCGGTGCGGATTGGCGTAAATGGCGGCAGTTTAGATCAGGCCGTGTTGACGCGCCTGTTAGATGAAAATCGCCAACGTTCTGAGCCTTTGGAGTTGTCGGCCATTACCCGTGAAGCGATTGTGTTATCAGCTTTAGAAAGCGCGGCAAAAGCCCAGGAGCTGGGACTAGGTAAAGACAAAATCATTCTTTCCTGCAAAATCAGTAATGTGCAGGAACTTATCAGCATTTATCAGGATTTGTCGTCACGTTGTGATTATGCCTTGCATTTGGGCTTGACTGAAGCCGGCATGGGCTCAAAGGGGATTGTCGCTTCGGCAGCGGCTTTATCGGTGTTAATGCAGCAAGGGATTGGCGACACGATTCGGATTTCCTTAACCCCAGAACCCGGTGCAGCGCGAACCAAAGAAGTGGTAGTGGCACAGGAAATTTTGCAAACCATGGGATTTCGGGCTTTCACGCCTATGGTGATTGCCTGCCCCGGTTGCGGACGCACTACCAGCGATTATTTCCAACGCTTAGCGCAAGATATTCAAGGCTTTTTACGTGAGCAAATGCCGGTGTGGAAACAAAAATATCCCGGTGTGGAAGAAATGGAAGTGGCGGTAATGGGTTGTGTGGTGAATGGCCCCGGCGAAAGCAAAAACGCCAATATCGGCATCAGTTTGCCCGGCACAGGCGAATCGCCAGTTGCGCCAGTTTATGAAGATGGCGAAAAAACCGTGACTTTAAAAGGCGACAGAATTGCCGAAGAGTTTCAGGAAATTGTCGAACGTTACATAGAAAGCCATTACGCTGTTAAATAACAGTATTGGCTGTTTTTAAGCCGGAGTACAAAACTGGTTTTGTACTCCGGCTGAAGTTGATTCAGCACAACACTTTAATCCCTGCAACCAGCCGCGTTATTGCTTCATCAGCTTTCGCAGCATCAAGCATTCCATACGACAGGCGCAAATAGCAGCCGTTGCTTAAGCCAAACGCACAACCGGGAATGGCAGAAATCTTATAGTCACTGATTAAAGCTTTTACCAAATCTAAGTCGCTGCATTCGCTGTGAATTTTCAGCAGCAGATAAAAAGCCCCGTCGGTCGCTACCAGCGCGATTTTGTTGCCAAGTTCTTTGCGTAATCGTGAAATAATCTGGTTGCGGATTACCAGCAAAGTCGGCAAATGCGATTTGCAATAGCCAGAGCCGACTTCTAAAGCACCTATCGCTGCCTGTTGGCAAATTAACGGCGGACAAATCAAATTCGTATCCTGAACCTTTAATAATGACGGCAATAACGCCTCCGGGATTAACAGATAACCGACCCGCCAACTGGCAAAACCGTAAGCTTTAGACAGCGAATATAGTGAAATGGTGTGTTGCGCTGCATCTGGAATACTGGCGGGTGAAAAATGTTTGACCTGGCCATAAACAAAATATTCATAAGCCTCATCGCAGATATGGTAAAGCCCCCGTTCACGACACAGGGCGTTGACAGCGCGTAAATCCGCTTCTGAATAGACTGCGCCGCTGGGATTATTCGGTGACACAGTAACAATGGCCCGGGTTTTATCAGTAATTGCCGCTTTTATTGCCTCAACTTGTAATTGATACTGACTGTCAGTCGGCACTCCAACCGGCGTGCAATTAAGCATTCTAATAGCCATTTCCTGATTAAAATAATAAGGGACAGGCAAAATCACTTCATCACCGGGGTCAAGAATTGCCAGCAGCACGTTTAAAAATGCCATATTTGCCCCGGCAGTGACCATCAGCCGATAACCCTCATTGAGATTAATCTGGTTCTCATCAGCCAGTTTTGCAGCAATCAGGCTCAAAAGCTGCTTATCCCCCAAAGCAGAGCCATATTGATGCTGTTCGGCCCGACGGCCAAAATCAGCAATCGCCGTCAAGGCATTGGCAGGTGGCGGATAGGAAACCATGCCCTGCCCTAATGACAACGTGCCCTGTGTATTGCGAGCCCATTCGCCAACAACGGGAATAATCGGAGCTTGTACAGCAGTGATAGTGCGGCTATTGTGCATATTCAACGTCTTTTTTGGGAATGCGATGATAGAGAAAATGGCAAGAAGATAATTTATGTTAGTGACAATAACAGGTGTTATTATTGCTGTTGTGTACAAACTGGCTGATTTTGAAAACGATACGAAATTTGCCAGATTTTAATCGAGTGAAATCCCGGATACTTATAAACCTCAGGCAATATGAAGCTATTAGAAAAACTTTCCCAGGCGCATCAATTTGATTTGAACTGGCAGCGTCAATGTACCCAAGGGGCGATCATTTCGCTGACTGGGCTGACGTTTTCATTGGCAAGCGTATTGCAATCTGATGCCGTGGTTATGTCAGCTACTTATTATTCATGGCTACCGGTTTGCGGCATTATTATTTTAGCATT
>CAIQWF010000251.1 GCA_903875455.1 uncultured Pseudomonadota bacterium | reverse complement strand
TTGAAAGTTGGTACGACTATCGGTTATCTGAGGGTATCAACAGCGGATCAGGACTTAGAGAAAAATAAAGCGGATATTTTGACGCTGGCCAACCACCATAATCTGGGTCAGGTTAAATTCTTTGAAGAAAAAGTCTCCGGCAAAATTTCCTGGCATAAACGCAAGATTGCCCAGATCATTGAAGACCTCAAAAAAGGCGATAGCCTGATCGTTAGCGAAATGTCCAGATTAGGACGGAGTATGCTGGAATGTATGGAAATATTGTCGATTGCGATGGAACGAGGCATCCATGTCTATTCGGTGAAAGGCAATTGGCGGCTTGACCAAAGCATCCAGAGTAAGATCATTGCGATGGCGTTTTCGATGGCCGCTGAAATCGAACGGGATTTGATCTCGCAGCGCACAAAGGAAGCCTTACGCGCAAAGAAAGCTTCTGGTATGTCGCTAGGCCGCCCCAAAGGGCCGGGCAAGAGCAAGCTTGATCCATTTCGCCCAGAAATCGAAGCCTTACTTACCAATGGTGCGACCCAGTTTTTTATCGCCGAACGCTATGGCACTACTCCTGCCAATTTGCGCAACTGGATGAGCAAACACGGCATCACTCGGTCTAAACAGGAAAAGGTTCGTGCCGCGTAAACGTATCCCTTTTGAAGTGTTGATAGCACTTCAAAACCAATTGGATGCGTTGTCAGCACGAGACACCAAACGCAAACAACTCATTGAGGAAACCTGCGAATCGTTTGGGGTTTCGGCATCAACAGTTCGCCGGTTATTACGGAATCATCAGCTGCCTTATTTAGCACTGCGCAGCGATTACAATCAACCCAGATGTATTCCCGAAGCAGACATGCGGCGTTATTGCGAATTGATTGCCGCGCTAAAACTTCGGACGACCAACAAAAAAGGACGGCACTTATCCACCAATGCATGTATCGACCTTTTGACCAAACATGGTATTGAAACATCGGAAGGACTCATCAGGGTTGAACCCGGGCTGCTCAAACTAAGCACTATCAGCCGCTATTTAAAACAATGGGGCTATGACAACCGCACCCTGGCGATCGAGCCGCCCTGGACGCACTTCCAGGCCGTTCACAGTAACGAATGCTGGCAATTTGATTTCTCGCACTCAGATTTCAAAAAACCGACTTTTATAGACAAAGAATCAAAAAGTGATTCACATTACTTGGCCTTGGCTGGTGTTATCGATGACCGGAGCGGATTTTGTTACCAAGAATATCATCTGGTTAAAGGTGAAGATGTGACGACTGCGCTGCTGTTCCTGTTTAATGCGATGTCGCCCAAGAATGATAAAAACTGTCCATTCCAGGGCATCCCGGCGGTTATTTACATGGATGCCGGCCCGGTTTCAAAAAGCGGCGTATTTTTATGGGTCATGAAGCAACTTGGCGTTGAAGTGAGGGTGCATATGCCAAAAGGCAGTGATGGCCGCCGCACTACCGCACGCTCAAAGGGCAAGGTTGAACGCTCGTTTCTGACCATTAAATGCTCCTTGGAAACCCTGTACCACCTCCAGCAACCGGAATCACTAGAGGAAGCTAACGCCTGGTTACGGAAGTATTTACAGGAATATAACGCTATGGATCATCGGCATGAAGATCATTCCCGATTGGACGATTGGCTGCTTAACCTGCCGCAGCAAGGTTTCCGGGAAATGTGCAGCTGGGAGCGTTTTCGCACCTTTGCCCGCGAACCTGAACAGCGCAAAGCCGACAGTAACGGCTGTGTCGGTATTGACGGCATCCGCTATCAATTGAGCCATGAGATGGCAGGGCAAGAAGTCACTCTGCTCTGGGGACTGTTCGATAACGAATTATTTGTCGAGCTTAAGAACGAAAAGCACGGGCCATTTTATCCTGAAAAAGGGCCTATCCCCTTCGGCAAGTTTCGTAAGCATAAAAAGAGCAGTGTTGAAATCAAAGCAGACCGGATTGGGCAACTGGCCAAAGCCATCAGCCTGCCGCGTTCCGCATTATCCGACAGCAAAAGCAGTGATCAAACCCTGTTGACCCAAGCCAATATACTGCACCTTGAAAAACCGAATTCCACACCATTTGATGATAACCCTTTCCTGCAAACGGCCACATTTAAAAACAAGCTGGATGCGAAAACTGCCATTGCCGACTATCTGGGCAAACCGTTGTCCCGATTGACCGATCTGCAAATGGCAACGATCAATACTATCCTCGATGAATCGCTGGATAAGAAAGCAGTACTGGAAAAAGTTCGTGCGTATTTTACTTTAAGCTCGGTTGAGCACTCGGGAGGCGACTAATGTATGGTGAAATGATGCAATACTATGGCTTAGTAAAAGACTTCGATAAAACAGATTACTTTGAGACGGAAGCGTTTAAAGGCGTATTGGCCAGTCTTGAAATCGCGGTCTTGTCAGGGGGAATAATCGCCCTGACCGGCATTGTCGGTGTCGGTAAGACGACCATTATCAGGCATTTCCAGGATAGCCTGAAAAAGAAGAACCAGGTGATTGTTGCCAAATCGCTGGCAACCGATAAACCCCGCGTCAATATCAACACCTTATATGCGGCGTTGTTTGCCGATTTGCCAACGACAAAAGAATTTAAGGTGCCAACCCAAGCTGAAATCAGGGAAAGGAAACTTCAGGAGTTGATCCGTAAAATTAACAAACCGGTTGCCTTCTTTATAGATGGTGCCCACGATCTTCATTGGCGGACGTTAATTGGCTTAAAACAATTGATAGAAACGATTGAGGATGGCAAAGGTACATTGACCATTATCATGGTGGGTCATCCGAAATTGGGGAATGACCTCAACAGGCCGGCAATGGAAGAAATCGGTGCCCGGGCCAAATTGTTTAGCCTGGACAGTTGGGGGCAACAGAAACAGCGATATATCGAATGGGTATTGGAACAATGCAGCAAGCCTAAAACGTCAATTCATGACATCGTTGCCCCAGATGCTATTAATCTTTTGGCGGATCGCTTAATTACCCCATTACAAATTTGCCATTACCTGACGCTCGCTTTAATAAAGGGAGCTACCACAGGGACAAAACCGGTCGATGTTGAGATTATAGAAGCCGTGTTATCGCCAGATTTAAATACCTTGGAACCCAAATTAGCTCGGCAGGGCTACAGCACAACTGCTTTATGCGAACATTTGAATGCCAGGAAAAGTGAAATCCGGGCTTATTTCAATGGGCAATTGCCAGCTGCCAGGGCAGATGAGTTCAATAAAGAGATTCATAAACTCGGGATTTTATAAAATGAGACCGACTAAACCACCGGTTTTTTGGCATAAGATAGAATCAAATAATGTGAGAAATTCCACCCGATAAAATCACTTAATGTGGGAAGATTTAAAGTCAGGTGCAATTAATGTGAGAAAAAGTGAATTTATAGAATCAGTTAATCTGAGAGGCTTTGTTGCACAAATCGACCAAATAAAGCAAACTTTCGGGAACAACAAGCAGACCCTAAAGTAGCATT
>CAIQWF010000250.1 GCA_903875455.1 uncultured Pseudomonadota bacterium | reverse complement strand
TTGCAACTTTGCGCTAGACCTGAGTTTGATTAAATCCTCGACACATTATGAGGAGCTTTGTAACTTTGGAGTTATAGCTTATTAAAACTGTCCGAACTATTGGTCATTAGAAATCAACATTGAAAAAGAGGGCAAAAAAGTCAGCATCAATGCCAAAAATCTTAATCCTGAAGCATTGCAAAATTTATTATCTCAAGCTGATTTTACCACTCGTTAGCCATGAAAAAATACGCGATTTTAATCGGCAATAGCCGTTTTCCTGATGAAAGCGATAAAAGCAAACTGCCGGATTTAGCTTGTCCTGAAAAAGATGTGGACGGTTTAAGCACCGTGTTAGCCTCTGAACGTGGCGAGTTTGACGTTTTGAGTTTGAAAAATCAGCCCAGTTATCAAATTTTGCGCGAATTGCAGCGCAAGGTGAAACAGGCGGAAGCGGATGATTTGCTGCTGCTTTATTATTCGGGGCATGGCAAGCCGAATAAATCGGGGTTGTTGCATTTAACCACGTTGGATACGGTGATTGCGGAACTGGAAACCAGCGCGATTCCGATTAATCGCGTGTATGACATTCTTGGCACGGGCAAGGCTAGGAAAGTCGTGATACTGTTGGATTGTTGTTATAGCGGCGCGGCGGGGCAAGGTTTTAAAGGCGCGGTGGATGACCAGTTACAACAACTCAATAACGCTCGCGGCACTTATTTGGTGACAAGTTCAACGGAATTGCAGGTCTCCCACGAGAGTGCGGCGGAGGGATTGAGTTTGTTCACCAAGCATTTAATCGCCGGTTTGGAAACGGGGGAGGCGGATAAGGATGGCGATGGTTGGGTGAGCATGAATGAGTTGTATGATTATGTGCAGGGAAAGGTGGTGGCGGAAAATCCGGCGCAGCAGCCGACTAAGCATGTGAAGGAGGAGCGCGGTGGGTTGTGGATTGCGAAAAGCGGGCGGGATTCGCGCAAAGAACGGGCTGAAAAAATCCGTTTGTTGTTATTGGAGCTTGAAAAACAAGATGAAGGCGTTGCTGAAATTAAAATGGAAGCAATGAGTATTGCTAGATTACCCATTTCGCAACTTTTAGAAGCTCAACGCCAAAAAGATGAATTGTTAAGCGAGTTATTAACGCAAAAACTGACTCTTATCTCATTTGTAAGAAAATGGGACAGATTGAAAAGTAAAGTAGAAAGTACCAAAAAAACTGCACAGGAAATAAGGAAACGTGAACGATTAGAACAAGAAAGACTTGAAAATTTACAGTTTGCAACGACAGATAGTTTAGAAAAAACGAACACTCCGGTATTGCTCTGGCTAGCAGTTTCTGTTTATGCTCTTGTTACACTTACTCTATTGTCCTCGCCTAGCTCGGATGAAAATTTTGGGGGTACTTTGTTTTTAGGCGTTTTATCTATTTCTGCGGTCGGAAGTTTTTTTGCACACTTAGGGAAAATAAAATCCTCTACAGTATGTATTATAGGAGGAGTTGTTCAATATATAACATCATTTTTTATATACAACAGTCACTCATTTGATAAAGATTATACTAATAGTGGTTTTTCAGTAATGGGACTTTTTACAGTCGGTAAGTAGTTAAACAAAAGTTACATGGTATAAAATTTAGAATTTTTTGAGCATTCACAATGCCACGATTAAAATTTGTACAACCGCTATCTGAGGTAGCACAACAGGAACTGCAAGAA
>CAIQWF010000249.1 GCA_903875455.1 uncultured Pseudomonadota bacterium | reverse complement strand
GAACTTAGGAAAAGTAAACCCTGGCCAATAAAAATCAGTAGCCTGAATGTGCTTGAAAGGACGGAAAAAACAGCTGTTTCTGAGTTGGCAACCTCCGCAAATAACGAAGAGAGTGTCGCTGCTGAATCGAAACTCGTTAAACCAGTAATAGCAAAAGAATCGCCAAACGCTGCTGTTGTCGCAGAAACAAAACCGGCAGAGATTGCAGTAAATAAACAGAATGAAGTTAAGTCTCTGCCTGTCGAACCTGCTTTCGATAATAGCTTATCTGCCGAAACGCCTAAAAAAGCAGCTGTTTCTGAGATGTCCAGTTCCAGCAATGCCAAAGTTTCGCCGCCCTCTGCTCCTGTTACTGCCAATAACAAAACCATTGAAGCTGTTGATAGTGAAACGACAGTAGCCGTTGCAAACGATGGCGATTACGGGATTCAAGTGTTCTCATCCACGAATCAAAAAGAAGCCATTCAGTTTATGAAAAAGTGGCGGAATGAGTTAAATCCATTAATACTGGGCGATAAACGTAAAAACGCCAGTCGGCTTTTTGTGGTGGTTTATGGCGCCTATCCATCACCGAATCAAACCCGGCAAAGCATTGCCAGCCTGCCATCCGAACTTAGGAAAAGTAAACCCTGGCCAATAAAAATCAGTAGCCTGAATGTGCTTGAAAGGACGGAAAAAACAGCTGTTTCGGAGTTGGCAACCGCCGCAAATAACGAAGAGATTGGCGCTGCTGCTGAATCGAAACTTGCTAAACCAGCAATAGCAAAAGAATCGCCAAACGCTGCTGTTGCCGCAGAAACAAAACCGGCAGAGATTGCAGTAAATAAACAGAATGAAGTTAAGTCTCTGCCTGTCGAAGCTGTTGCTGATGATAGTTTATCTGCCGAAACGCCTAAAAAATCAGCTGTTTCTGAGATGTCCAGTTCCAGCAATGCCAAGGTTTCACCGCCCTCTGCGCCTGCCGCTGCAACGGTTGCTGCTAATAATAGAGGCAGTGAAGCCGTTGACAGTGAAACGACAACAGCCATTTCAAATGATGGCGATTACGGGATTCAAATCTTTTCATCCACGAATCAGAAAGAAGCCGTGCAGTTCATTAAAAAATGGCGCAACGACCTGAGTCCATTAATGCAGGGAGAGAAACGTAAAAACGCCAGTCGGCTTTTTGTGGTGGTCTATGGACAATATTCATCACCCAATCAGGCAAAACAAAGTATCGCCAACTTACCGGCTGAACTTAAGAAAAGTAATCCCTGGTCAATAAAACTTAGCAGTCTCAAGATCACTGAAAGCATTGAAAAAACGGCCAGTTCCGAACCAGTCACACCTCCGGTTACTTCTCCCCCCGTTGAATCACGTAAACATGTGACTATTATGCCGGAGGAAGAAGCTAATATCGTGAATAGTCAGGCTGTTGAGTCAGCTGTTGAGTCCAAGCCTGCTACAGAAGATATTGATGGTCATTATGCAATTCAGCTGTTTTCCTCTACCAGTGAAAATGAAGCAGCGCAGTTTATGGTGAAATGGAAAAATCAACTAGAGCCGTTAGTGATGACGGATAAAACCAAAAACGCCAGCCGGATTTTTATTGTGCTATATGGAAAATATTCATCCCAGGCTCAAGCCAGACAAAACATTGAGAGCTTGCCTGCGGAGCTGAAAAAACGTAAACCTTGGGCAGTAAAAACCAAGTAGTTTTCGGAGTAATAGCATTAACTTTGCTGTTTCGATTAAAAGCTGCCAGACTTTTAAAGTCTGGCAGCTTTCAAGCAATCTGATTTTTCGGTCAATAATGCCTCAAACTCAGCAGCAGGAACGGCTTTACTGCACAAATATCCCTGATACATATTGCAGCCCTGTTTGCTTAAAAATGCCAGCTGCTCCTGAGTTTCAACCCCTTCGGCCAGAACTTTAAAGCCTAAATGATGTCCCATCGAAATAATGGTGGTTGCAATCGCCATGTCACCTGATGATGAGGGGATATCATCAATAAAGTTTTTATCTATTTTCAGCACATCCAGCGGGAAATATTTAAGATAGGCCAGCGATGAATAGCCGGTGCCAAAATCATCAATCGCAATCCGCACTCCTTGTTCATGCAGGTTATTCAGAATGGTCATGGCAGAACCTTGATTATCCATCAAACCGGTTTCAGTAATTTCCAGTTCCAGATATTCAGCCGGAAAGCCGGTCTCTTTCAATACTTCCGTGACCAGCGTGTTAAGGTCACAACGGCTGAGCTGATAAGGGGAGACATTCACCGCAAGACTAATCGGCGGCAGGCCTTTATCTAGCCATTCGCGCCCTTGCTTACAGGTTTCGCGCAATACCCAGCTACCTAAATCAACAATCAGCCCGGTTTCTTCCGCCAAGGCAATAAAACTGTTGGGGACCAGACAGCCTTGATTTGGCTCATGCCAGCGCACCAAAGCTTCAGCTCCGGTAATCTGACCGGTTTTGATATCAAGCTGCGGCTGAAAATAAACCCGTAATTCCTGTTGGGCAATGGCGCGGCGTAGTTTTGATTCCAAAACAATCCGTTCGCGGGCTTTTTGGGTCAAATCTTCCGAAAAATAGGCAAAGCAGCCACGACCCTGATCTTTGGCATGATAGAGCGCCGTATCTGCGTTATCCATCAACTCTTCTGCATTTTCCCCATGCTGTGGGTGAATGGCAATTCCGATACTCGCGCCAATATAGGCATCATAATTCTGAGCCAGGAGAAACGGTTGGGTTAAAGTCTCGATAATGGCCTGGGCCACTGGCGCGACATTTTCACAATGTTTGATATTTTCCATCAGAACAACAAATTCATCTCCGCCCAAACGGGCAACCAGATCTACTTCCCGTAACTGCGATTTAATCCGTTGCGCCACTTGTTGCAACAATTCATCGCCGGCCAAATGCCCCAAGGTATCATTCACCGCTTTGAACTTATCCAGATCCATCATTAACACCGCCATTTGGCTGCCGGTGCGATAATTCAATTCAATGGCATGTTTCAGGCGTTCATTTAATAAACGCCGGTTAGGTAACTTTGTCAGCGGATCATAAAACGCCAGCTGATTGATATATTCTTCAGTGGCCTTGCGCTCAGTAATATCGGTATGGATACCAACATAATGACTGACTTTGCCGTCAGTGCCGATAACGGCGGTGATGGTTAGCCATTTCGGATAAATTTCGCCATTTTTGCGCCTATCCCAGATTTCCCCCTGCCAGGAGCCGGTGCTGTTAATACTTTGCCACATTTCCTCATAAAAAGCCTGGTCATGGCGGCCTGACCTGAGCAGGTTGATTTTTTTTCCTATCGCTTCCTTAGCGGTGTAGCCGGTAATCTGGGTAAAAGCAGCGTTAATCCGCAGGATGATATTGTTGGCATCGGTGATGACCATGGCTTCTTGCGAGTCAAAAGCGGTTGCGGCGATGCGCAGTTCCGTTTCAATCTGCTTGCGTTCGGTAATATCACGTGAAAGCACAATAAAATGCGGGTTGTCCTTTTCTTTCATCGGCTTGATACTGACAGATAGCTCAAACCAGAATTCGCCTGATGGCTGGATAAGCCGGAATTCTTTCCCTGCGGAACAACCTTTTTGCTGTGCTTCCCGCAATGCCTGCAAGCAAACTTCGGCGGCATCAGCAGGCAGGATTTCAGTTAATTTTTTCCCTAAAAACAGTTCGTGCCCGGCAATCAGTGATCCGGCGGGAGCGTGATAACTGTAGTAACGTCCCTCTGTATCGACTTCAAACAGCAAGTCAGGAATTGCATCCAGCGTTGCCTGTAACTGGTTTCGTGTCGCCAGTATTTCACTTTCACCGCGCTTGCGTTCAGTAATGTCACTGATAAAGCCATACCAGATTGTTGAATCATCAGCCTTTTTTTCCGGTAAGGCGTTTGCCAATAACCAATGTTCGGCACCATTCTCAGTCAGCACCCGAAATTCACACAGCCATAGCGTCAAACCCTGTGCTGATTGTTTGATGGATTTAAACACCGCATAACTGTCATCAGGATGAATTCTGGAAAAAAGCCGGTCCACATTTTCACAGGCCTGCTCAGGGCTAAGGGCGAAAATATCGTGAACCCCGTCACTGCAATAAGGCAAACTAAAATTGTTATCAGTTGATAAATGCAGCTGGTAAACCATGCCTGGCAAGCGGCTGGCAATTTTCTGCAACCGCTCTAAAGCTTCCTGACGGGCTTTATCAATCAATTTGCTATGATTTATTTCTGCCTGCAATTGTGCGGGGCTAGGCAGCTTTAATGCCAGAGGAATCACCCAGATCATGGCCAGTGCCGTGCCAAGCGACATAACTGCGGTAAAAACTTTTACATAGCCTTCCAGCCAATAAACCGGAATCCAGATGGTGACCACTGAAAGCAGATGTGTGGTTCCGCAGGCGACAATGAAAGCGGCAAACATCACAATCAGCCAGGGATAGGGCAAATCCCGGCGATATCGAAGGCAATACGCCAGACTCAACGGAATGAAATAATAGGACAGTGTAATCAGCACATCAGAAACAACGTGCATCCATAGCAGTAACGAACTCCAGGACAAGCAGTAGCCATGAGGCATCAAGCCTTTTAGATCAAATAAGTTAATCAGGGATTGCATCAGAAAAAAGCATTTTAAGCTCGATTTTTACAAAGGATTTCATTCTATCATCAATTTAAATTGCTAAAAGATTCGCCAGCATCATTAAAGCATCAGATTATTCTGTGTTTTTTATTCTGTGTTTTTTTCAGATTGCAGATGCAGTTTAAACATGGGCCACTGCTTGCCAGCTAACGATATGTTTTAGTCCCAGGCGGGTTTGCAATTTGCTGATAGCATTCGCCACTTTTTCCGGCTCATCATAAAATTCCAGCACTAAAGGCAATTCCAGCGATAAATCCAGCAACGAAGAGGTGTGAACGTGCCGGTCAGCGCCGAATCCGGCAATGCCCCGCAGTACCGTTACGCCGGTGATGTTTTCTTCATCATGCAAAATATTCAGGGCTAAAGCGAGGTTGTCATGTCCTTCCAGCGCATAAATACGCGCTATGGTGATTGTTTTTAAATTCATGCTGCTTTCTCAAGGTTTTCGGGTGATTAGGAGATTAGATGATTGCTGGGATTTACTGATTGGCAGTTTCAAGCATCCGTAAAGTTTGGCTATCACGTCCACCGGCATAGTATTTGTCGAGGACTTTCGCAAAAACCGGATTACTACTGACTTGCGCAAATAAGGTCATGCACGATTCCAGTTTTAGCTCATCGGGATAGCCGAAAATTTCCAACGCTGTGCGTCCTTTTAGCTCAAGTAAAATCTTGCAGCACGTTATCAGACGCTCACCTAACAGCGGATGATGCAGATAATCCAAGGCTTCCTCGCGGTTTTTTATCCCATAATATTGTGAGGTAGCACTTTCGCCTAAACCTTGCAGTTGCGGAAATATATACCACATCCAGTGGCTGGCTTTTTTGCCACGTTTGAGTTCTGCCAGCGCGATTTCGTAATTGCGTTGCTGAGCCGTCAGAAAGCGTTCCAGGTTATTATTGTCGGTCATAGTTATCGTCGTTTCAGAAAAAAGCTTAACCTTTAACAGAATATAGCAAAACCGTGAGAAATATTGTTACATTGATTGTCGCGTCCTGAGAAAATTTGAATTGATGACAGCTTAATCGCCAGTTCATTTTTTGGATAAATCGAACAGCCTGAGTTTAGCGAAAATCTATCCTGTATTTTTTGCTACACTATCAACGAAACTACATCGGTTGCCGTTTTCTAAAGCTTGTTTTTTACTCTACGGATTCGGAAAATTAGCTTTCGCATTCAACCGAACAAAGACTCTATCAACATCATTGCAAATGAGGATTTAATCTATGAAACTTTTATTCAAATCGCTGTTAATTGTCGCTGTGGCTCTGTTGGTAGGCTGCAACAAAGAAAAACCCGCAGAAAATAAGCCAGCTCCTGCTCCTGAACCTCCGGTTTTAAAAAAGGAAATTGACACTTTGCATAAAGCTGAAGATTTACAGCAATCAGAAGGTGACAGAATTGCAGAAGAAAAGAAAAAAATCGATGCAGCAACACAATGATATCAACGGTAGCAATACTGTTTTGCTTCCTAAACCGAGCTTAAAAGAAACAGGCATTTGAGAAAATGACAGAAAACGATAAGCACAATTGGCAAGAAAAATTAACCCCGGAACAATTCAATATTTGCTGGAACAAAGGCACCGAAGCACCTTTTACCGGCAAATATACCGATTGCAAAACCGCCGGAATTTATCATTGCGTATGCTGTGGCGCGGCCTTATTTGATTCAGAAACCAAATATAACTCCGGTTCCGGCTGGCCAAGCTTTTGGAATGTGCTGAATGATGAAAGCGTCACTACGCTGATGGATAAAAGTCACGGCATGTATCGGGTGGAAGTGCTGTGTAAAAACTGTCACGCCCATTTAGGTCATGTATTTAGAGACGGGCCGCAGCCGACCGGATTGCGGTATTGCATTAATTCAGCCGCGCTTGATTTGAAAGAAAAATGATGAACCCACAGCAACAAGTTCAAGACTTACTTAATTTTATTGATGCCAGCCCCAGCCCTTGGCATGTGGTGCAAACTGTGGAAACACGGTTAGCAGCCCAACAGTTTGAGAAACTGGCCGAAACCGATAAATGGTCATTGCAAGCGAACGGGCGATATTATGTGATTCGCGATGACTCTTCGATTATTGCCTTTATTGTCGGCAGCAAACCGTTAGCACGGCACGGCTATAAAATCATCGGCGCACATACCGATTCACCAGGGCTGCGAGTCAAACCGAAAGCTGCAAATCAGGAAGGCGGATTATTGCGTTTGGGTGTAGACATTTACGGCGGGCCGATTCTTGCCACTTTCGCCGACCGCGATTTAAGTTTGGCCGGGCGGATTAGTTATAAAACCGATAGCGGCAAAATCGCCAGCCGTTTGGTTAAATTCGACCAAGCCTTGTTGCGTTTGCCAAACTTGGCTATTCACATGAATCGCGGCGTCAATGAAGACGGTTTAAAACTGCATAAACAGAATGAATTGCCATTAATTCTAGCCACCGCAAATGAGCAGTTGCCGCAGGATTATTTTTACAGCCTGTTAGCTCTGGCAGCGGGATTAAGTCCTGAACAGATTTTAAGCTGGGAACTAAATGTTTATGACACTCAAAAAGGTGCAATCTGGGGCGCAGAACAGGAGTTTTATGCCGATAGCCAACTGGATAATCTGGCCTCCTGTCATGCCGGATTGACCGCCTTACTGGATAAAAACAATGCCACGCCGGATAAAACTTTAGTTTGTGGCTTGTTTGACCATGAGGAAATCGGCAGCGAAAGCAGCAAAGGCGCGGCGGGCAGTTTTTTAAGCGATATTCTGGAACGGATTGCTTCAGGCACCAAGCACAGCCGCGAAGATTACCAACGCAGCCTGGCGCACAGTTTTATGATTAGCGCAGATATGGCACATGCTTATCAGCCCAATTTCCCTGCGGCTTATGATGCCAGCCATAGAGTACTGGTGAATCAGGGCGTGGTGATAAAAAGCAATGTGAATCAGCGCTACAGCACGGAAAGCATGTCAGCAGCGATGTTTATCGATTATTGCCAGCAAGCCAACGTACCCTATCAAACCTATTCACATCGTTGCGATTTACCGTGCGGCAGTACTATTGGGCCGATCATTTCCAGCAAACTGGGAGTGCGGGCGATTGATGTGGGTAATCCAATGTGGGCAATGCACAGTATCCGCGAAAGTGCGGGTGTGTTGGATCATGGTTATATGATTAAAGTGTTGAGCTGTTTTTTTGCGGATTAAAATTACTACACTGGTGCTGATCTTTACCTGCAAAAAGCCCAAATACATATTGAAGAAATCGGACAATGTGGACTCATGCCGCGCTGAGAGCAGGTGAAAAATAGTCTGAAGCAGGATTTACAGGATTAAAGGATGTACTGGATAATCGTGCTAATCCTAAAATCCAGAGAATCCCGATTCAGACACGGACTTAACACATGCCATCTTTTTCATACACAGGACGCAACACCAAAGGCGAAGCCGTAACAGGCGTATTAAGCAGCCAGGATCTTAATGCGGCGGTCAGGCAATTAGCCACCCTTGGCATCACTCCGCTGCAAGTTTCCCCCGAACTGACCGCCACAAAAGCGGATAGTTTTTTCACCGACCTGTTTGCAGACCCGATAACCCCGCTCGACATCATGATGTTCAGCCGGCAAATGTTTTCGCTGCTAAAAGCCGGCATTCCGATTATGAGCGCCCTGCAAGGACTGCAAAGCTTTATCCAAAAAAAATCCCTCTCCAATGTGATTCTTGCTCTGCGGGCCAGTCTGGACAGCGGCTGGGAATTGTCCACCGCCCTGCAACAGCATCCAAAAATTTTCGACAGCTTTTATGTCAGCATGATTCGGGTCGGAGAAACCACCGGGATGCTGGATAAAGTCTTTTTATATTTATTCGAGCATCTGGAATTTGAAAAAATGATGCGCGAGCAAATCAAATCGGCCTTGCGTTATCCGCTGTTTGTTATCACCGCCATCCTGATTGCCATGGTGATTATCAATTTATTTGTGATTCCTGCCTTTGCCAACATGTTTAAATCGTTTGGGGCGGATTTGCCGTTTATGACCCAAATTTTATTAACCTCCTCCAACTTTATGCTGGTGGCATGGCCTTATTTACTGGCAGGCGGATTTGTCGGCGCCTTGCTGTTTCGCAGTTACATTAACACCCACACAGGTCGGTATAACTGGGACAGATTTAAATTAAAACTGCCGATTGCCGGAAAAATCATCCACAAAGCCACCATGGCGCGGTTTGCCAGAAGTTTTGCCCTGTCCAGCAAAAGTGGAATTCCAATTATCGGTGCGTTGAATCTGGTTTCGCAGACTGTTGATAATGCTTTTATCGGCCAGAAAATCCAGCAAATGCAGGCAGGCATTGAACGCGGTGAAAGCATTTCGCAAACCGCCACCCACAGCGGCGTTTTTAATCTGCTGGTGTTGCAAATGATTGCGGTCGGTGAAGAATCAGGTTCGCTGGATGATTTAATGGTGGAAATTGCCGATATGTATCAGCGTGATGTTGAGTATGAAATTAAAACCTTAAGTGCGCAAATTGAGCCGATTTTGATTGTCTGTTTAGGGGCGATGGTGCTGGTTTTGGCTTTAGGGGTGTTTCTGCCGATGTGGGATTTTGGCAAAGTGGCAATTCATAAACATTAGTTTTATCATCCGCTTTTCAGGCTTGGGCTTAGCTCAATCATTCGACCGAACGAGAGAAAATGAAACTTTTACAATGGTCTAAAAAATCCAGACGGGTACTGGTAATCGGTTTGATTGCGATGCTGGTTACGCAAGTTCTGCAATCAGAAAAACTGCTGGAGCAATGGGAGTATTCAACCTGGTCGTGGCGGCAAAGGTATCTTGCCAAACCTTCTGCATTCAGCAAAGAGATTAAAATCATTTTGCTGGATCAAACCAGTCTTGATTGGGGCGCCAGCCAAAACGGCCTGTCCTGGCCCTGGCCGCGCGAAGTTTATAGCCTGCTGCTCAATTTTCTGCACCGTGCCCCGGCCAAACTGATTGCCTTTGATATTCTCTACAGCGAACCTTCGGTATATGGCGTGGCAGATGATGAGAAGTTCGCTCAGGCAGTGGAAAAAAATCCGGTGCTGTTACCGGTTTTTCTGGGGCAGCAAACCCGGCAACATCTGCACTGGCCAGAAAAACTTCCCGCCAGTCCGGTCAAGATAATCGCCAAGGAAAATGGCTTGCAACAAAGCGCAATTATCGAACAGGAGAAAATCAACGCCAGTTTTCCCATTCCCCGCCTTGCCAATGCCAGCAAACTGTTGGCGCATGTCAGTGAACAGGCTGATGAAGACGGGGTATTCCGGCGTTTTTCCCTGCTCCATATTTTTGACCGGCAGATTATCCCTTCGTTAGGTTTAGGCGCGTTTTTATATCTTAAAACCGACAAAAATCTGTCATTCGCCGATCATAGCTTTCAAACCGGCGAGCAGAGCCTTTCCACCGATGCGCAGGGGCGAATCATTTTAAAATTTCGCGGTCGTTCCGGTACTCATCAATCATTTAATGTCGCCAGCATCATTCAGTCTGAGCTGCATTTGCAGGCTGGAGAGCCCGCCAACATTAACCCGGCGGTGTTCAAGGATAAATATGTATTTATCGGTTTTAGTGCGCCAGGCTTGAAAGATCTGCGCCCAACACCGATTGATGGCGATTATCCGGGGGTGGAAATTCATGCGACCTTGCTGGATAACCTGCTGGCCGGTGACAGCATTAAGCAGATCGACAGCAAAGTCTTCTGGCTGGGAGTGTTACTGCTGGCGATTGCGGCCAGTTATAGCATTATTTTCAGTTCCAGCGTGGTGTGGCTGGTTGCGAGTTTTGCCTTTTTTATCATTTTGCCGGTGTGCCTGGGCTTTGCGCTGTATGAGCTGAATTACTGGTGGCACATCATCGCCACCGAAGTAGCGGTTATTTTGGCACTGGTCAGTTCAGTGACGTTAAATTATCTGACCGAAGGCAAACAGAAACGCTTCATTCGCTCGGCTTTTAATCAGTACTTGAGCACGGAAGTGATTAACCAGATTCTGGAAGATCCGTCACGCTTAACGCTGGGCGGAGAAAAACGTGAATCCAGTATCCTGTTTTCTGATATTGAAGGCTTTAGCACGATTTCAGAAAAACTGACCCCAGAACAGCTGGTGCAGTTACTAAATGAGTATCTGACCGACATGACCGACATTATCATGGAGGAAGGCGGCACTTTAGATAAATATGAAGGCGATGCCATTATTGCGTTCTGGAATGCGCCGATACTGCAAAAAGATCATGCAATCCGCGCTTGCCGGGCAGTGTTAAGGTGTCAGCGGAAACTGGCAATGCGGCGCGAAGAGTTTAACCAGCGTTTTGGTTCGTGGATTAAAGTGCGAATCGGGATGCACACAGGTGACGTGGTGGTCGGGAATATCGGCTCTAAACAGCGATTTGATTACACCATGCTGGGCGATGCGGCGAATCTGGCTTCGCGTCTGGAAGGGGCAAATAAATATTTTGGCACTTATACCATGATTTCAGAGTCTACCTGGCTGCAAACCCATCAACAGTTTAGCGGGCGGGAAATCGGCACTTTGAAAGTGGTGGGACGGAATACATCGGTCAAAGTGTTTGAATTGCTAGGTTTCAAAGAGGAAAGGTTGTCCCCTGATATTGTAAAGTTTAATCAAGGGTTGGAGTTCTATAAACACGCTGATTTAAAACGGGCGGCTGTTATTTTTGCAGAGCTGCCGGAAGATCCGGTGGCTAGAGTTTATCTGAACCGCTGTTTAAAAGAGCAGGATAATGTGCCGGAAAATTGGACCGGAATTTGGGTGCTGGATGAGAAATAAGATCTTGCCAAAAATAACATGCCTTTATTGACTGCCGGATTGAGAAGATCATAATAACCAAGAACCGCTCTTAAATCTTGGATAGTTGAATTCGCCTGATTATAAAACCCCGTTCGCACTACTGCGTTGGCTATACCAGCGAATTCTGTTGCGACAGCATTGCGCATTGGCAGCAGCATGGCTGCAAATACTATCCGGCGGCGGTTTGTCTGTTGATCTTGCAAGATGGCGACGGCAACGCCAGTCATCACTATGTTTTTAAAGAAGCTTTGCAAAAGCTGGCGAATCGGCTAGGACTGACAATTCGGATTGCGCATTACCCGCCGTATTGCCCGAAACATCATCCGATTGAACACCAGTTATTTCCGCTTCAATAAAAAGAATGGCTTTTGCAATCACCGTTTATTTGGAATTCGCCCAAATTAACACCCAGAGAACTCCAAAATCAACCTACCTTAAAAACTCAGCGCGACAAGCGACCTGCACATTCACTGGCCGCAAGTTCTTGAATCAACGCTTTTCTGGCATCAACTTGCGGTTCGTTCAAACGTTTTATCGCCGAATTATTGGCTAACAGTAAAAACTCCAAGCCCTGATCGCCTTTATCCAGCAGAAAATTAGGCATTACCACCTTATAGTTGCGTTTTGATTCAATAGTCTGGCCATTAACCTGCCATTGTTTATTGGCATATTTAACATTGGCATAATGCAAAAATCCGCCCTGGCCGCGATTAGCTTGACCGGCATTAAGCGCCTTGACTAATAGTTCGCCCGGCAACTGCACCAGACTTATGTTGTCGCCAAATGGCAAAATTTTAATAATGTCGTATTCAGTAATAGCGCCGGGCGGTATTTCATCATCAATTCTAATCGAGCCGCCGTTGTACAACGACAACTCGGCATTTTTGAAAGTATGTAAAAAACCTTGGGCAATAAGATCAGTCAAAGTCGTGGTTTTGCTTCTGACACTGGCTTCCAGCCCATCCAAGCCAACATGGGTAGTGCAAATGACATGCTCAGGATCAAAACCTTGTTTCTTAAAAGATGCAAATGCCTGCTGTTGCCAGTGACTCACCACTTCGGTAGTCTCGGTGTCGAGCGGCACCGACTCATCCAAAAACACCAGTTTCGACTCGATGTGCTTGCGGCCGGTTTGTTTATCAATGCTGATATTGTGAACAAAGGCAGATTTGGCATTGGCATCGGCTTTAGTGATGGGCACCAGATTTGCACCGCGTACCAGCGACATGTTTTCATGCTCGTGACCGCCGATGATTAAATCAACTCCGTCCAGTTTTTCCGCAAAGGCAATGTCATCGGTGTAATCCTGGTGTGTGACTAAAACAATCACCTCAACATTTTGCTGTTTAAGCTGTTGAATTTCCTTTTTTGCTGCCGCCAGCGGTTCTAAAAAAGTCACAAAATCCAGCGGAGTGTGCTCCAACGTCAAACCGACCAATCCGACTTTAATTCCATCCACGCTAAAAACGACCGACTTTTGGCTATGCGCAAAAGGCTGTTGTGTCGCTTTGTCGAGAACATTGACAGAAAAAAATACCGATTTTGATTCCGCTAATCGTTTTAACAAAGCTGCTTTACCGACATCAAACTCATGATTACCAAAGGTGATGTAATCCCAATGCAGATGATTGAAAAGCGCAATCATTTGTTTGCCTGCTAAAGGCTCACCATCCAGGATTGATGTTCCTATTGCTGAAGGACTGATTAAATCGCCTGCCAGAATGCTATAGGTATGTTCGTTGGCCGCTTTAAGCTGTTTCTGCAACGTTGCCACCCGTGCCAAACCGCCAGTTTTTCCAGCATTCAAAGGTGACATTTCATAAACATCGTTAAGCTGGAATAAAGTGAAATTGACTTTTTGTGAATTGCACCCCGACAAAATCAGGAATAGGCAAATAAGAACCAGAAAGCGATATTTGGACATTGTTTTTTCTCCGATTGTGGTTTGACAATACTGTTTATAGTTATTCCATTGCATGGTGACTGGCAACTTCAAAATGGCTAACGCAGCCCGGAATCAGCAGCGTAAATTGCGCCGCGCTGCTTGAAACAGCGGCGACTGAATAAAACCTGATACGCAAATGCTGAAAGCGCATGAGTTTCGATGATCTGTTGTAACTGTGCTAACACGGTGTCACGACTTTTGCCATGAATCATGCAATATAGGTTATAAGCCCAGTTTTCACGGCGCGGTCGTTGATAGCAGAGATTGACACATTTTTCCTGACTCAGTTTGCAGCCAATTTCGTCAACAATATCATCAGGAATATTCCACACCACCATTGCGTTTGCCTGATAGCCCAGTTTACGGTGATGCACAATCACGCCGAAACGCTTAATCAAGCCTTGCTGTTTCAGTTGTGTTAAACGATTGATGACCTCTTGCTCACTGATTGCCAATTGCTGTGCAATCGCAAGATAAGGCCGAGAAGTAATCGGCAAACCATGTTGCACCGCAGCAATCAGTTGTCGGTCTAGCGCGTCAGTCATTTAACTCTAGCTCAAAACCCAAATTAATAAAATAATCTGCGATTAATGGCAGCTGCATGGTTAAAAAGCCGGTTTTTTGTTCAATTTCAGTCAATACCTTTTGCAAATGTTGCTGATTATTCGCAATCAAGACGAACCATAAATTAAACGCATGTTCACGCTCGTAATTGTGATTTACTTCTGAGTAGCTGCTAACAACATTTGCCACCGTTTGTAATTGCGCCTGAGGAATCGCCATCGCCACCAAACAGCTTACCCCCAGTTGATTCGGTGGAATAATCAAACCAATCCGGCTGATAAACCGCTGGTTTGCCAATTCGGTTAAGGCCGCTAAAACCTCAGCTTCTGTTACCCCCAAGGCTGTGGCTATCTCCAGATAAGGCGTAGGCGATAATGGAAAATCCTGCTGATAATTATTCAGCAAAGCTTTGTGCAGCGCGGTTAATTGCATGATTACAAGCCGATTTTATTAGCGCGATTGCTGAAAAAAATTCCGCTGGGTTTCTCGGCTGGCAAACGGGCCATTTCGGCAAAACTTTCGGTATCATAAACCACCACCTGGTCATCATCCCGCACTGCAACCCAGACCTGCTCACCGCGCGGCGTGAATTCCATATGCAAAACCGCTTTTCCGGGCTGAAGATTTTTCTTCACGGTTAAATCTTTCACGTCGATAATTTGCAGCTGCTGGTTATCTGGAAAAGCAAAATTTACCCAAATCTGCCGTCCGTCCGGTTGCGCCATCACAAACACCGGCTGACCTGCAACTGGAATCCGTTTGACTAGCTGCCAGTTGTGTTTAGCCATTACCAACACTTCATGCTGACCGACCGCCGGAATAAACACAAAATCACTGGTAACCGTCCAGCCTTCCAGATGCGGCATTTTATAGACCGGCATTTTTTCATCATTCTTGCCGTAATCTGCCAAAATATGTTTCACGCCATTTTCTGGATGCCACAAATCCAGCAATGCCAAACCTTTCTCACCAAACAAACCGGCCATGTAATATCGTCCATCTGGCGTTAATAATGCGTCATACGGTTGTTTGCCGATGTTTTTGAATTTTGTCACTACAGGTTTTGCCGGGTTTTTAACGTTAATCAGCCAGATTTCACCGGCATCAAACAAACTCACCACAAAATGATGATTCGGCGCGTCAACTAAGCCAACCGTTTTTGATAGCTTGCCGTTGTCATATTCTGCGGGAATATCAGCCACCAGTTCCAGAGTATCGCTGGAGAAAATCTTCACGCCGCCGGGGGTATAATTTGATACCGCAATTAATTTGCCGTCTTGGGAAATTGCCCCGCCGATGCTGTTTCCGGCTTGGATAATCCGCTTGCTGATTTCATCATTCAACAAGTCAATTTTGGTTAAACCGCCATCACGCCCAAAAACGTAGGCGTAGCGTTGATCTCTGGAAAAAACCACCGAAGCGTGAGACAAATCGCCTAACTCAGTGATTTTTGCCAAGGAAGTTTGATGACTGTGCTCGACGATTTGCACTGATCCTTGGGCGCGTTCGATAATTAACCCCAAGTCGCCGGTAGGGCGCGGTTCTGATAAAGCATTGAAAGAAAAGATAATACCAAGAATAACGAGTGACTTT
>CAIQWF010000248.1 GCA_903875455.1 uncultured Pseudomonadota bacterium | reverse complement strand
GGCACCGTCTTTTTTGATAAAGGTTTCAGTCGGCTCAGGGAAAACCACCGAAGGACCGATGATGTAGCGTTTATTGCCTTCTTCATCCAGCAGAATGCAATATTCCAGCCGTTCCAAAGTCACTGCATCGCGGACATAATCGTTACCATAATCAGGCGCAACCTCTACGCCAGTCGGTGGAATGTAAAAGGAAACTTCCGTGCCTTTGATGATTAACAGTTTCCCGACCGTTAATTCAGGCACATTTGCCACAATCTTTTGCGGTTCGCTATCCGCTTCGGCAGTGGCTGTTTGCGGCTTAATCACCGCTTTGCCCCAGTTTTTCCGCGCTGCCTCTTCATCGTAAACCCGCACCACCAGATATTGATTGGAACGCAGTCTATGACCCTGCAACACACGCACCATTTGTCCCGGCCACGGCGCAAATGAAACAGGCCCGGGGATATTGATTTTATGACCTATATCTAAAGCCGGAAGACTATTCGCCGTGCCAGGCGTCGGATGCTTCCCGTCCTGAGCCGGATTTTTCTGTACCACATACCAGCCTTCCGGGGCGATAGAAAACAGCTGAATCGCCCGTTCCAGATTGCAGCGCTCAAAACGTTTACTGCTTTCATTAAACACCACCGGCTGGTCGGTATTGGCCAAACTGGTTTTATGCGGGCCGACATAATTGACGATGTTGCCCTTGGTTTCATCGAGAATATAAGCGTATTCATTGGGTGCGAGAATTAAATCCCGCTCGCGACGTTCGTCAGCCATGATAGCCTCCTAAAATAAATTTTCAGTCAATTAAGTTACCCGCAGCAAAGCTATTTTTTATCAGGTTGTGCCCGCAAAAGGCGTTTTTTATCTGGTCATAGCAATGGTAGTGGCTAAAATTTGCATGATAGCTTAAAGTAACTGAAAAGATGAAAATCTGATTATTATGTCCTCAGTCTTCACTATTCCGTCACTTTTACTGGAGTTGCCATTATGTCACTAACCATGTACCAAGCTTCTATTCCTCATTTTGTGCGGATGTTAGGGAATTTGTCGGCAATACTCGACAAAGCCGCCGCTCATGCTGAAGCGAAGAAAATCGACCCCGCCATTTTTGTGAATGCCCGTTTAGCGCCTGATATGTATCCGCTGAGTCGGCAGGTACAAATTGCCACAGATATGGTGAAAGGTTGCGCAGCGAGACTTGCAGGTGTTGAAGTGCCACGTTATGAAGATAATGAAACGACTTTTCCTGAGTTGCAGGCGCGGATTGCCAAGACGGTGGTGTTTATCCAAAGCGTCAGCGCCGCACAAATTGATGGCAGTGAAGAGCGCGAAATTACCCTGAAATTTGGTAGTAAGGAGGCACATTTTTTAGGCCAGCCTTATTTGCTGGATTTTGTAATACCCAACTTCCATTTCCACTGCACCACCGCTTACGCCATTTTGCGCCATAATGGCGTGGAAATAGGAAAGCGTGATTATGTAGGTGATTATTGATTTGCGTAAGATTGCTCTGAATGATGTTGTTGCTAAATCTTAAATTTCTATTTTTTCACTTTCTTGCTTGCATGTTAGCGCTAATAACAGGTTAGGTTGGCTGATGAAACGAAATCAACATAAACAACCCAACCTGTTCTATTTTTAAACCGCCGCCTTAATCCGCGCTACCGCATTCACCAAGTTTTCCATAGAGGTCGCAATTGAAAGACGAATATGGCCTTCTGCTCCAAACGCAGAACCTGGCACCACCGCAATTCCAGCCTTATCCAGCAAATACGCGCTTAACTCCAAATCGTTATTGATGCTATCCAAACGCGCGATTAATTTGGTAACTTTCGGGAACAAATAAAAGGTGCCATCAGTCGGCAAACACTCAACGCCGTCAATTTCGTTCAAGGCTTTCACTGTGGCATCATGGCGTTTTTTGAATTCCACGTTCATCATGTCAATGCAGGATTGATCGCCATTTAACGCCTCTTCCGCTGCTACTTGGGAAATGGAAGTCGGGTTGGAAGTGCTTTGTGACTGGACTTTGCTCATTTCCTTAATAATCGCAGCCGGGCCACCTGCATAGCCAATCCGCCAGCCAGTCATCGAATAAGCTTTGGAAACACCATTTAATACCATAGTTCTATCGTACAATTCCGGTGCAGCATTCAGAATATTCACGAAACTGCCTTTTTCCCAAACGATATGCTCGTACATATCATCGGTGGCAATCACGATGTCAGGAAACTCTTTCAATACCTCGGCCAAGCCTTTTAAATCTTCCAGCGTGTAAGAAATACCGGTTGGATTCGACGGGCTGTTAATCACAAACAGTTTGGTTTTGTCGGTAATCGCGGCGCGTAATTGTGCAGGCGTGATTTTAAATTGCTGTGTTTGTCCCGCTTCCAGAATCACCGGCACGCCATCAGCCAGTAACACAATATCAGGATACGAGACCCAATACGGCGCAGGAATAATCACTTCATCACCCGGATTAATTAAGGCCTGCACCAGATTGTAAAAGCTTTGTTTGCCACCGGAGGAAACCAGAATCTGATTCGGTTGATAATCCAAGCCGTTGTCACGTTTGAATTTGGCAATAACGGCTTTTTTTAACGACGGCGTACCGTCAACAGCGGTGTATTTGGTGAAACCGGCATCTAACGCACGGACGGCAGCAGCTTTGATATGGTCTGGAGTGTCAAAATCCGGCTCACCTACACTTAAACTGATAATATCCTTGCCTTCCGCTTTCAGTTGTGCGGCTTTGGCGGCAATGGCTAAAGTCGGGGAAGGTTTAACCGCGTTGACTCTGTCAGAAAGTTTAATGCTCATAATGTCTCGTGTGAAAAAGGTCAAAAACGTGGGTCATTATACGCTATGTGACATAGTAATAAACTACCTCTATAGTCCTAAAAACTACGGCGGTGGAATTCGCAACGAGCGTTTATCCAAGGCCAGTGCCGCTTCATGCAAGGCCTCCGAAACCGAAGGGTGGGCGTGAATGGTTCGAGCCAGATCCTCGCTGCTGGCAGAAAACTCCATGGCTACCACCGCCTCGGCAATCAACTCCGAAGCCAGCGCTCCAATAATATGCACCCCTAAAATAATATCGGTTTCGGCATGGCTGATAATTTTAACCAGTCCATCTGTTTTGCCTGCGGTCTGTGCCCGGCCGGAAGCTTTGAAAGGAAATACCCCGACTTTATAAGGCGTGCCCACCGTTTTTAAGGCCTGTTCGGTTTGTCCGACCCAGGCAATTTCCGGCTCGGTATAAATTACACTGGGAATCCCGTCATAATTGATTGAATAATGCTGGTTGGCAATGTATTCCGCCACAAAAGTCCCTTCTTCCAATCCCTTATGCGCCAGCATCGGAGCCAGAATGGTCAAATCGCCAATGGCATAAACACCGGGTAAATTGGCGCAGCAGTTTTCATCAACATGGACAAAGCCGTTTTCATCCAGCAACAGCTCTGCTTCCGGTGCCGCGATTTTTTGACTGTTCGGTCTGCGCCCCACTGCCACAATCAGCTTATCCAGCTCCAGTTCGTGCTTGCCCTGACTATCCTGATATTCAACCAGCACCGTGTTGCTGAGTTTTTTAGTGGCTGTCACCCGCGCCCCCAAACGTAAATCCAGTCCTTGCTCGGTATAAATCCGATAGGCTTCCTGTGAGATTTGCCAGTCGGTGCTGGTTAAAAACTGCTCCTGTGCATCCAGCAAAATCACTTCAGAACCCAGGCGATTCCAGATTCCGGCCAATTCCAGTCCGATAATGCCCGCGCCTATAATGCCCAGCTTTTTCGGCAACTGCTCAATGTCTAAAGTGGCGGTCGAATCAATAATCAGTTTGTTATCGATCGGTGCGCAACTTAACTCCATGGGTACTGAACCGGTGGCAAGAATGATATGCGGTGCTTTTAAAATCAGTTTTTCAGGCTGGTTTTCCACCGTAATTTCCACCCGGTTATCAGTTAATAGCTGCCCGCGCCCATGAATGCAATCAACGCTATAGTGCTCAAAACACTGTTTGATCTGCTCACTCAAATTAAAAATAATCTGCTCTTTGCGATTGAGCATCTGTTGCAAATTGATCGAAACATTTTCAGCCTGAATGCCGTGGTCGGCCAGATTATTTTTCAGCAAATGATAAATTTTCGCCGACTCCAGCAATGACATGGCGGCAATGCAGCCAGCGTTAATATAGGTACCACCCAAACTGGACCGGCCTTTGCGGTTGCTCCACTTGTCGACGCAGGCCACTTTAAAACCCAATTGCGCCGACCGCATCGCCGCGACATAACCGGCCGGACCTGCACCTATCACAATCACATCGTAATTTTTTTTTGCATCTGACATGGCGAAACCTTTATATGTTTAATAACAGATGGGCGGGCGACTCCAGACATTCTTTAATCGTTACCAGAAACTGCACCGCTTCGCGCCCGTCAATCAGGCGATGGTCATAAGATAACGCGACATACATAATCGGCCGAATCACAATTTCACCATTCTCCACCACCGGACGCTCCTTGATGGCGTGCATTCCCAAAATCGCACATTGCGGCGGATTCAGAATCGGCGTGGACAACATTGAACCAAAAATTCCGCCGTTGGTGATGGTAAAGGTACCACCGTTTAAATCGTCATAACTTAATTTTCCGGCCCGGGCTTTTTCGCCAAAATCAGCAATGCTTTTTTCAATACCGGCAAAATCCAGTTGATCGGCATCGCGCAATACCGGCACAATCAGACCGCGTTCAGTGGAAACTGCAATCCCGATGTCGTAATAACCATGATAAATAATATCGCCTTCATCAATCGAAGCATTCACGGTCGGAAAACGTTTTAAACCTTCAATCGCCGCTTTGACAAAAAACGACATCAATCCCAGTTTAATTTTATGTTTTTGCTCAAACCGGGCTTTATATTGTGAGCGCAAATCAATCACCGCCTGCATGTTGACTTCGTTAAACGTGGTCAGCATCGCGGCATTTTGCTGAGCTTGCAACAACCGCTCCGCCACTTTCGCCCGCAGACGGGTCATCGGCACTCGCTGTTCGGGGCGCAAATTGGCATTATTGGAGGCAAACTCTGGCTCAAGCTGTTTCGGTTTTGCGGCTTCCTCGGGTTTTTGCACCCGTGTTGCTTTGGTAGCTGTTTCAACTGTGTCGGTGACATCATGCTTGCTTAAAAAATCCAGCACATCACCTTTTGTTAACCGGCCACTTTTGCCAGAGGCCGGAATTGTCGCAGGATCCAGATGTTTTTCACTCACCAGCCGCCGCACTGCCGGACTTAAGCCGGTTGCACCGTGCGATTCTGTCTCAACAGGTTGCTGCTCAGGTTCGTCGCCGGAAACAGCGGTCTCCAGAATCGCCAGCACTTCACCTTGAGTCACCACATCGCCGTTATTTTTCAGAACTTGCAACAATATTCCAGCTTCCGGCGCAGGCACTTCCAGCACCACTTTATCGGTTTCCAAATCAAGCAGATTTTCGTTTTTTTCGACAAAATCTCCGGCTTGCTTATGCCAGGTTACCAAGGTTGCATCAGCAACAGATTCGGGCAAGGCGGGAACTGTTATTTTTGTCATGTTATTTTCCTTTCGTTTCACCGTACAAGGCCGTATTCACGACCTCTTTTTGTTGTTTGATATGGTCTGAAAAATGCCCGACTGCCGGAGCAGCAGAAGGTGGCCTGCCACAATAACTCAATTCCATTCCGACCAGCAAATGATCGGTGAAATGGTGTTTGGACTGATACCACGCCCCCTGATTTTTCGCCTCTTCCTGACACCAAACCACTTCCTTGACATGTGCATATTTGGCAATTTCATCCTTGAAAAACTGATTCGGAAACGGATACAGCTGCTCAATCCGCACAATGGCGACGTGAGTCAAACTGGCTTCCCGCCGCTCTTCAAGCAAATCATAATAAACCTTGCCGCCGCACAAGATCAGACGGGTAACCTGTTCCGGGGCAATCTCATCTATTTCAGGAATAATCGGCTGAAACCCGCCATGGGTAAAGTCTTCCAGAGTCGAAACCGCCAGTTTATGCCGCAGCAGACTTTTCGGGCTCATCACAATCAAGGGTTTGCGATAAGGTCGTATTGCCTGCCGGCGCAACAGATGAAAAATTTGCGCTGGCGTGGTCGGCGTACAAACCTGAATATTTTGATCAGCGCACAACTGCAAATATCGCTCCAGCCGGGCGGAGGAATGTTCAGGCCCCTGCCCTTCCAAACCGTGCGGCAGTAACATAATCAGCCCGCTTAACCGTCCCCATTTGGTTTCACCGGAGCTGATGAACTGATCTATCACCACTTGAGCACCGTTGGCAAAATCGCCAAACTGCGCTTCCCAAATCACTTGCGTATCCGGTTCGGAAGAGCTATAGCCATATTCAAAGCCTAAAACCCCGGCTTCCGATAATAACGAATTAAAAATCTGTGGTCGCCCCTGTTTGCTATCGAGATTTTTCAGTGGAATATACCATTCACCGTCAAGTTGATTGACTAATAGCGCATGGCGATGGGAAAAAGTGCCTCTACCCACATCCTGTCCGGTTAAGCGAATATTATGCTGTTCAATCAACAAGGTGGCATAGGCCATATTTTCGGCAAAACCCCAATCAATCGGAATGGCACCGGCGGCCATTTTGGCCCGATTCTCCATCACTTTCGCCACCCGTGGATGCAGTTCAAAGTTGGGCGGCAATTGCTGCATTCTTTCATTGCAAAAACGGATTTTTTCCAATGACACTGAGGTATCGCAAGGTACGTCCCATGACACGCCAAAATACCGTTGCCATTTTTTCGCGTAAGCCTGCGAAGTGTCTGTTACGTGCATTGGAATCACACAGCCTTGCTCCAGTTGCTGCGGATATTCCTGCTCCATTGCTGTAACCTCCTGTTCCGTGACCACCTTTTCTTTGATTAACCTTTCAGCATAAAGTTGGCGCAACGTTGGCAAAGCCCGAATTTTTTTATACATCATCGGCTGTGTTGCTGCCGGCTCATCAGCTTCGTTATGTCCCAACCGGCGGTAGCAGATTAAATCAATCACCACGTCCTTGTTAAACTTCATCCGGTAATCCAGAGCCAGATGTGTCACATACAGCACCGCTTCAGGGTCATCGCCATTTACATGAAACACCGGCGTTTGAATCATGTTCGCCACATCGGTGCAATATAAAGTGGAACGGGCGTCAAACGGGTTGCTGGTAGTGAAGCCGATCTGGTTATTAATCACAATGTGAATGGTACCGCCGGTGTGAAAAGCGCGGGTTTCGGCCATATTCAAGGTTTCCATCACAATCCCTTGTCCGGCAAAGGCCGCATCACCATGAATCAAGATTGGAATCACCTGATTAATACTGTCTTTGCCGCGCCGGTCTTGTCGGGCCTTAACCGAGCCTTCCACCACCGGATTAATGATTTCCAGATGCGAGGGATTAAACGCTAAGGCCAGATGTACGATGCCGCCGGGTGTGGAAATATCGGAAGAAAAGCCCATGTGATATTTAACATCGCCGGATAATACCCCTGGTTCTGAAGTATGCGTGCCTTCAAATTCACCGAACAATGCCGACGGACATTTGCCCAGCACATTAATCAGCACATTCAACCGACCACGGTGCGCCATCCCTAACACCATTTCCTTGACCTGCTTTATCCCTCCCTGCTGGATTAGTTCATTCAGAATCGGGATTAAACATTCGCCGCCTTCCAACGAAAAGCGTTTTTGTCCAACATAGCGGCGGTGCAGGTATTTTTCGATGCCTTCAGCAGCAGTGAGTTGCTTTAAAATATCGCGCTGTTTGGCGACACTGGCTTTCGGTCTGGGACTTTCCAGTCGGTTTTTAATCCAGCGTTTCACATCAGTGTTGACGATGTGCATGTATTCAGTACCGATGCTGCCGCAGTAAATTTCGCGCAAAGTAGCAATAATTTTGCGCAATGGCAGACGGTCTGCACCGTGCATGGTTGGTGTATAAAACAGGGTGTCCATGTCTGGTTCGGCCAAACCGTAATAGCCGGGGTCCAGTTCCACTGGCACTACTGGCGTATAGCCGAGCGGATTGTTTTTGGCGATTTGGTGGCCGCACACCCGATAATGATTGATAAGTCTGGAAACGGCGGATTGTTTGCGCACACTTTCTTCGGTGAAGCCTTGCAGTTTTGCCAACCGCCCTGATGTGGCAACGGCAAGACTGGCAAAGCGTTCGACGATAGGACTGTGTGGCATGTCGGTTAGGCCATTGCGAAAACTGCTAAATTTTACCCGCCAGCTCTCCTCAACGGATTCAGGATTTTCCAGATATTGTTCGTACAGGTCTTCAATGAAAGTGGCATTGCTGCCATACAAAGAAGAGGATTCTTGAAATTGTTTTAGCAGGTTACTCATTCTTGGCTTCCCTTTTTTCGCTGATTTTTAAGCAAAAGAGTAGCTTTAATTTTAGATATTACCAAGTGATTCGTGTTGAGTCGGTGATTATTAGTGTTCGCCGTCACAGAAAGCCACTCAAGCGAAGAAAGTATTGGGGAAAATTGTTTAGTCTAAAGCCGCCTTTGTTACGCTTCATTTCGCTTAAGCTAAACCTATAAAAAAAACAAAACCGCCTGTGGTACAAAACCAAAGACGGTTTTTAGTCATACTTATCGAGAAAATGTAAATTCCGATTCAAATGCTTGACGAGAATTTAACGACTGCCAGCCTTTAAAACCGGCAGTCGTACTTTAAACAAAGCCTTATAACATTGGCGGCGTATCATCCTGTTTCTGCACTACCTTTTCGACGACAACTTCATGATTTTTGGTCACCTGTACCACCTCTATCTTTTGTGGCTCGACTTTTAACGGCTTAATGGTTTCATGGTGAATCACTTCTTCTACTGTTGTCACATGATGCGTTTCTTCCTTGTGTTTAACAATCTCTTCGTGTATCGCCACCTCCAGACTTTTCTTTTCCGCCCGGGCTTGCCGCTGTGCAAATTCATGAGCGTAAGGCAACCTAGATGCAGGGTCTTGAGTTTCAGGATGGCTAACCGGAATTACCGCCACATGTTCTGTCTCGGCCTGGGCTTGCTGAGAGTGATGCTGTTTTTCAACATGATGAGTCGGTTGCTCATGCAATTCCAGACTAAAATCCACTTCCGGTTTTTTATAATTCGGATTACGCGGACGACGGCGATTAGGGCCACGTCTGTTATTACGATAAGGATTGGCCGTTTTTTTCGATTCCACCACAGTGCCGTCAGCTGCTTCCCCGCCTTCAATGATTGCTGCTGAATCCAAGCCTGCTTCAGATTGACTTGCTGCTATCGATTCAGGATTACTAGCTACTTTCGGCACGGGCGCAGGCCTTTCAGAACGAGGCTGATTATTTTTATGGCGGGGATTATTTTTATGGCGGGAATTGCGGTTGTTGTTTCTGGGATTTTCTGTTACAGGCTGCACTGTAGCCTCTACTTCCGTTTGCTCAACAACATCACCTTCGTCGGTATTCTCATTCTTCACAGCCGAAGCTTCGCCTTCGCCAATTAATTTATGCCAAAAACGTTTAATCAGGCTGGCTGAGGTTTTTTTGTTTTGCACCGGTGCCGGCATGTCTGGCAAAAATTCTTTTATCGCCGCAAGTTCAACTTTTGGGGCAACTTGCTGCTGGGCAAATTCGGGCACAACCACTTCTTCAACTTTGAGCTGCAAATAGCTCAGTTTTTCCTCATCACCTTCTTTGGATTTTATCCGCTCGATGTCATAAGCAGGCGTTTCCAGATGCCGACTCGGTAAAATAATGATTCTGACATGCAGGCGATTCTCGAGTTGGTCGATGCTGCTGCGTTTTTCGTTTAGCAAAAAGGTTGCACATTCAATCGGTAAATGAGCGATGACTTTTTCAGTGCCTTTTTTCATCGCCTCTTCTTCGATAATCCGCAGCACTGACAAGGCCACAGATTCTACATTCCGAATTGAGCCTTGACCTTTACAACGAGGACAGGTTAATTGTGTTGACTCGCCTAATGACGGGCGCAAACGTTGGCGTGACATTTCCAGCAATCCAAAACGGGAAATCCGGCTGGTTTGAATCCGGGCCCGGTCGATTTTTAACGCATCCCGCAACCGGTTTTCTACCGCCCGTTGATTGCGGTTGGCCATCATGTCAATAAAATCAATTACAAACAGGCCGCCTAAATCCCGCAACCGCAATTGCAGGGCAATTTCATCCGCCGCTTCCAGGTTGGTATTTAACGCGGTTTCCTCAATGTCGCCGCCTTTGGTAGAACGGGCCGAGTTAATATCAATTGAAGTTAAGGCTTCGGTGTAATCTATGACAATCGAACCGCCCGATGGCAGCGAAACTTCGCGTTTGTAGGCCTGTTCAATTTGCGATTCAATCTGATAACGGCTGAATAACGGCACATTATCCTGATACAGTTTTGCTCTGGGCAAAAAGTGCGGCATTACCTGTTTTAAGAAGCTTTGCACCAGTCTAAAAGCCTCCGGGCTGTCAATCAGAATTTCTTCAATTTCATTGCGCAAATGGTCGCGTAACGCCCGAATAATGACGTTGCTTTCCTGAAAAATCAAAAACGGAGCCGCTTGCTCTGCGCTGGTACGCTCAATCGCCTGCCACAGCTGCAATAAATAGTCTAAATCCCATTGTAATTCTTCCAGGTTTTTGCCACAGCCGGCAGTGCGGATAATCATGCCCATGCTGTCAGGAATTTCCAGTCCTGCCATCACTTCGCGCAATTCGCTACGGGTGTCGCCTTCGATACGGCGAGAAATGCCACCGGCTTTCGGGTTGTTAGGCATTAACACCAGATAAGTTCCGGCCAGACTGATATAGGTGGTTAAAGCTGCACCTTTGTTACCGCGTTCTTCTTTTTCAATCTGCACCACAATTTCCTGACCCTCTTTAATTTGGTCTTTAATGGTGGAGCGTCCGGTTTGGCCTGATTCGGTGGCAGTTCTAAAGCTGGGGCTGATTTCTTTGAAGGGTAAAAAACCGTGTTTTTCCGCGCCGTAATTGACAAAAGCAGCTTCTAAACTCGGCTCAACACGAGTGATAATTCCTTTGTAAATATTGGATTTTTTCTGTTCTTTTGAGGGGACTTCGATGTCAAAATCATAAAGTTTTTGACCGTCTACCAAGGCAACCCGCAGCTCTTCGGCTTGCGTGGCATTGATAAGCATTCTTTTCATTGTGTATCCTTGTCTATTTTTCGCTCCTTTTTCAGGCTTATCAAACAGATTCAACTCAGTGGCAAGCAGTCTGATTACTGCTTAAAAATCTAAAGGTGAATAATTCACTCCGAGTTTACTCAGGTCTTAATCCAAACTAATCCTTTATTTGTAGATTAACCTCAACAAAATCAGCCTTTTCTTTTTGGGACAGGCGATTGGGATTGTTTCAGGTGATTAGTGGCTTTGACGTTGTTTAGCTGTGAATCATTTGTTTGTGCTACATTCAAAAACCGGTTTTGAACAGTTAGCATAAGCACTTAAAATGTCTGTTGCATGAAACGCTATCTTAAAAGGAGCATCCTCGTTCATCATGGGTTGAACGATAAAACCCGCATTGTTAGTGGCACAGCCGCAAAAGCTGTGCTGGCTAATTCTTGTTGCCCTTCGACCTTTTTGTCTGTTTTTTTGAAAGGGCAGGCCTGTTTATTATGATAAACCTATCTAATATAACAATCTTAACCGATTGCATCAATTTAAAGAATCAATCCAAAAAAAATTACTGTATCATTTAGCCTATGAATATTGATAAAAATGAAACAAGTCCCCAAGTTAGGTGGGTTGAAATTACCGATGCGCACGAAGGGCAGCGACTAGATAATTTTCTGATTACCCAACTGAAAGGAGTGCCGAAAAGTCACATTTACCGTATTGTCCGCAAAGGCGAGGTGCGGGTTAATAAAGGCCGGATTGATGTTAGGTATAAACTCGCTCTGGGTGATGTAGTCAGGATTCCGCCGATTCGGGTCGCCGAACAAATCGAAAATATCTTTGTGCAACCCACTTTAAAACACAGTTTGGAACAGGATATTTTATTCGAGGATGATGCCATTATTGTATTGAATAAACCGTCCGGTTTTGCTGTGCATGGTGGCACCGGCACCAATTCCGGGGTAATTGAAGGAATCCGGCAATTAAGACCACAAGCGAAATTTCTGGAACTGGCGCATCGCTTGGATAAAGAAACCTCCGGCTGTCTGATTATTGCCAAAAAACGCAGTGCTTTGAATGCCTTGCATGAAATGTTTCGCGGGGATGGGATGCAAAAAACCTATCTGGCGTTATTGGCTGGCAATTGGCTGCGTAAGAAACTTGTGGTGACGCAACCCTTGTTAAAAAATGTTGCCGATAGTGGCGAACGGATGGTGATAATCAGTACCGCCGGAAAATCTGCCGAGACTTTATTTAGACGGATGGAGCAGTTTAAAGACTGCACGTTGGTTGAAGCCAGTCCCAAAACCGGGCGTACTCACCAAATCAGGGTTCATGCCGCCTGGCTGGGACATCCGATTATTGGCGATGACCGTTACGGCGATGCAAAAATTAATCAGGATTTCAAACGCAGAGGTTATAAACGTCTGTTTTTACATGC
>CAIQWF010000247.1 GCA_903875455.1 uncultured Pseudomonadota bacterium | reverse complement strand
GACAGCATGAGGCTAGATGATTTAAAAGCCATTTATAAATAACAGAACAAAAGTTCTTCGGTATTTAGTTGCTAGGCCGCAGTCCAAACTCGCGAGTTTGAACTCCAAAATATACGGGAAAATTTATGCTCAACCACTTATTTATTTGTTATCAAGTTGGCATCTCAATGCCTTACAGCAAAAGTTTCCTTTGCAAATTTCACTTATTGGCACTTTTAAAGGAAATGCGACCCAAAAGAAAATTCTCAGTGCAAAGAAAGACATTGCCGACTTTTCCATGCTCAAAAATACCACCATTGCCGGTGCAGGCAGCGAAAGTTATATCCGTAGCGTTTTACAACAAATAGATCCGGCAAAATATAAAGAACTTTCTGACACAATCAAGATATTGAAAGTTCCCAAAGATATTGATGCGTTAATGGCGGTTGGTTTTGGCATGGCTGATGCGGCGATTGCCGCCGAAAGCAGTTTAAAAACTTTGGAATCGCTTAATGCAAATCAATATAAACAATTGCATAGCTTGGGAGCCAGTGAAAAAAGCTATTTGTTAGTGGCGGCGACTTTTGATAAACCAGGAAAAGATGAAACCAAAGCTCTTGAAATTTTATTCAATATGGCAGGGCAAAAAAACCTGAATTTACTTGGTCTGGATGGATGGATATGGAAATGATGAAGACTTACAAATTAACATTTCTTTTAAATATACTATTCGTTAGCATTGGTTTTGCAGCGCAGAATAAAGTATTAATTGTTAATACCAACACTGCAATATCGCGCTATGAAAAAATAGCCACCGAGTTTAAAAATACCTTGCCCAAAAACGCTTATCAGTGGTTAGAGTTTAATGTAGAGGGGCATGTTAATCCTGACAATGATTTACAACAGCTTATCCAAACGGAAAAGCCGGAAATGATTTATTGTATTGGCAGTAAAGCCTATTCGTTATCGCAAAATTATGTCAGCGAAAAATTTTTAATTTTTTCTGCGGCGATTAATTGGCAGAGATTAAATATTAATGAGAAAACTTACGGTGTTTCTAATGAATTGGCACCGGAACAGGAAATTACCCTGTTAAGACTGTTTTTTCCGCAAGTGAAAAAAATTGCTGTTCTGTATAGCAAAGAATTTACCAAAGAATATATAGAAACCCTGAAAAAAGTAACTGTACCTTTCAATATTGAAATAATTGAGCGGCAAATAAACCATCCTTCAGAAATCAACGCAGAATTAAATGATTTATTACCGAAAACAGATATGCTGTGGATGATTGCCGATCCGCTGGTACTGGAAAATGAGGAGGCAGTGCTGCAAATTCTGCAAATTGCCAAACAGCAGAAAAAACCTGTCTACACCTTTAGCGATAGCTTTGTTAAGCATGGTGCGGCATTGAGCATTGCTCCGAATCTCAGCACAATTGGCGGGCAGTCAGCTAATTTATTGATGTCTTTGAAAGAGGGGAAAATTCCTGAGGAGAGGGTCAAGTTTCCGGCCGGATCCAGTATTACTTTAAATATGTGTGCTTTTGATGCATTAAAACTGCCTCTGAGCAAAGAAGCTTTATCCTCAGTCGAGCAAATCATTCCTTGCCCTGCAAAATGAGAACACAGATTCCTTGGTTGAGTACAGATAATTCCCAAGAAATAAAACGCGGAATCAGTTTTAAGTTACTGGCAACCACGCTAAGTCTGATTATCAGTTTGCTGGTTTCTTTTGTTGGAATTGAACTTTTCGTGCAAAAAAAGATTTCCGATAAAGATTTACAATTACGTCTTAAATCAATCCAGCAGAATATGGATGAGCAGGGGCATTTATTGTCGGCATTGTTGCGTAATCAGGTGGAATATGAAATTGCCGCCTATAACCTCTCAAAGCTCAATGAGGTTATTGATAAAGCCCGCCACGAATCAGAATCACTAAGCTATGTAATTTTGACCAATGAAAAAGGATTTGCCTATATCAATACGGCCCAAAGAGGATTGGAACAAACTACTCTGACCGGGGAAGCTGATTTATATGCCATCAAGCAAACGCGGGCTGTTTTTAAAGAGTATCCAAACATTCATATCAGAGAATATATTACCCCGATTGTAATTGGTAACTTCACCAGCGTTTTGCGGCTGGGATTTAGCTTGAATAAACTGGAGCAAGAAAAAAGCCTGGCGGCACAGGAAATGCGCGAGCGCACTAACAAGATTTTAGTGCTGTCGATTAGCATTGCTGCGGTTTTTATCATTCTGGCTTCAATTGTGGTGCTGGTTATTTCAAAAACCATTTCCAGGCCGTTGATAAGTCTTACCAGGCTGAGCCAACTACTGGGAAAAGGCGAGTTCGATGCGGCGATTCAGGCCTATCAAGGCGATACCTTGATTGATCCGCATACTGAAATTGGCTTATTGGCCAACGCTTTTATTCAAATGGCAAGCGAAGTTAAGCTTTCCCAGCAAAAACTTGAGGAATACAGTCGCACTTTGGAGGAAACTGTAGAGCGACGCACTTCGGAGTTATTGATAGCCAAGGAAATGGCAGAAACAGCAACGCAGGCCAAAAGTTCATTTTTGGCCAACATGAGTCATGAAATCAGAACGCCGATGAATGCCTTGATCGGTTTGACCCATCTGCTTTTAAAAACAAACCTTGATTTTAAACAGCGTGATTATTTGCAAAAAATCACCCTTTCAGCTGAGGCTTTGCTACATATTATCAACGACATCCTGGATTTTTCCAAAATCGAGGCCGGGATGCTGAATATTGAAAAGACCGAGTTTAATTTATCAACCGTACTTGATAACGTTGCGAACCTTAATGCTATCAGAGCTTTTGAAAAAGGTCTGGAACTGCTGTTTTCGGTGAGTCCGAATGTGCCGATGCAGCTCTTGGGGGATCCGTTGCGGTTAAATCAGATTTTGCTGAACCTGGTAGGTAATGCCATTAAATTCACTGAGCGTGGCGAGGTGGTTGTATCCATCTCAACCGGTAAACCGCAGACTCGCGGCATCAAATTAATATTTGAAGTGCGCGATACAGGAATAGGCATAACCCAAGAACAACAACGAGTCCTGTTTCAGTCCTTTAGCCAGGCGGATACTTCAACCACGCGCCGTTTTGGCGGCACAGGTTTGGGGCTGGCTATCTGCAAACAGTTGGCTGAATTGATGGGCGGAGGAATTTCGGTGGAAAGCACTCCCGGTGTCGGAAGTACGTTTAAATTTTCTGTGTTATTAGAGAGTTTGAATCTTGAACCATGCCCGAATAAACCATTCCAGCCAGTCCAGAACCAATTGATGCCGGATTGCAAAACCTGTCACCCCAGTGATGCCTGCCCAAAAAGCCCGCCCACGCAGTTGCGTGGCTTGAAAGTATTAGTAGTTGATGATAATGCCAGCTCCCGCAAAATTCTGTCGACGATTTTGAGCAACTGGGAAATGCAGGTAGCTTCTGCGGTTTCCGGTTACGATGCGTTAGCGATGCTGAAGCAGGCTGTGGCCTGTAATCGCTGCTTTGACCTGATTTTAATCGACTGGCAAATGCCTAATCTGAACGGTATTGAAACGATTCGCTTAATTCAGCAAGAGCAAACGTTGGCCTGCATTCCTGCCATTATCATGGCTTCAGGGTTTAATCGCGACGAGGTATTGGCCGAGACTCAGTCACAGCAGGTAAATATCGCCACATTTTTACCGAAACCGGTTGAAAACTCAATGATGCTGGAAACTCTGACTGCGGTTTTAGGGATAAAAACTTTACCGATAACCGATAAAAATGAAAAGTCGCTGGCTTTGCCAAAGTTGAATGGCATTCATGTTTTACTGGCTGAAGATAATCAAATAAATCAGCAAATTGCCAGGGAGCTGCTAATGGATGTCGGTGTTTCTGTTGATATTGCTGAAAATGGCGAAATTGCAGTCAATAAAGCCCTGAACAACCCAGGCCATTACGATGTGGTTTTGATGGATGTACAAATGCCGCTGATGGATGGAATTGCCGCTACGCGCAAGATTCGGGAGCATTTTGCTGATTTGCCGATTATTGCCATGACCGCTCATGCAATGGTTGAGGAAAAACAGCGCTGTTATCAGGCGGGGATGAATGATCATATTGCCAAGCCTATTAATCCAGAGAGTTTTTATCAAGTCCTGGCGCATTGGGTGAAAGCACCTGCTGGTGCCACAGTTTTTCTTGCGCCGATAGTAGAGACAAGTCAGGAGGTTTTTCTTCCTGAGTCGTTACCGCCTTTTGATATGGCGTTGGCGTTAAAACATGTTAGCGGCAAAAAACAATTGTTGCGGAAAATTATTTTTGATTTTAATCAGCAGTACCAGAATGGCATCGTGGTATTGCGTGAGTTAATAACAAATCAACAAGCTGATGCGGCGCGGTTTGTCCATACCTTAAAAGGGATTGCCAGCACATTGGGGGCAAGCAATTTGGCAGAGTCAGCGAAAAAAATTGAATTTGCGTTGCGTAGCCAACAAACTGATAATCTTGACGGGCTGCTTGAGGAGCTGGAAACTTTCCTTAAGCCTGCATTGGTGGCAGCCGGCAGTCTGGTAGAAACAATATCAAAGCCTCTGCCATCTTCTCAGCAACAAACAGAGCTTGATCCAGTTCTGATAAAACAGCTGATTTTTGAGTTGCATGGCTTGTTGGCCAAAAACAGTTTGACAGCCCGTAAACATTGCAAGCAATTACAGGAAGCGGTTAGCGGTCTTGAGGTTGCTGATTTGGTTGCCAATCTGGTGACGCAGGTTAATGAGTTTGATTTTCCCGCTGCTGAAAAAAGTTTGCTGATTTTGGAGCAGAATTTATCATCCAAGCTCGCTACAGCACCAGTTTAGATTGGCTGTTAAAAGTAGGGATATTTATAAATAATCCAGCAGTAACCCGGTAAAAACCGCCAATCCAAACCAGTTACTGTTTAAAAAAGCCTTAAAACACAAGGCTCTGTCACGGTGAAAAATCAATTTCTGCTGATAGACTGACAACCCCGCAGCAACCGCCAATCCCGCATAATAAAAACTGCCTAAGTTCTGCATTTTCCCAATGCTGAGCAACAAGGCCAAAATCAGCAGTTGCAATGCCGCCATGATTTCGCGGTCATGATTGCCGAATAAAATTGCGGTGGATTTCACCCCGATTTTCAAATCATCTTCTTTATCCACCATCGCATACATGGTGTCGTAAACCAAAGCCCACAACACCACTGCCAGATACATCACCCAGGCGATGAAAGGAATCGCGTTAGTTTGGGCGGAAAAAGCCATCGGTACCGCAAAGCCGAAAGCAATTCCTAAATAGGCTTGCGGCAAATGGGTGTAACGTTTCATAAATGGATAACTTGCTGCCAGAAAGGCTGCGATAAATGACAGCAAAATCGTATATAAATTCAGCAGTAACACCAGGGCAAAAGCGAGCAGGCATAACACCACGAACAGGATTAACGCCTCTTTCGGGCTGACTTTTCCAGCGGCAATGGGCCGTTGTTTAGTGCGCTCCACATGCGGATCAAATTCGCGGTCGGCATAATCATTAATCACACAACCCGCCGCCCGCATTAATACCACACCAGCACAAATCACGGTCAAAACCAGTAAATCCGGTTTGCCGTTACTTGCTACCCACAAAGCCCACAAGGCCGGCCAGAGCAAAATCAAAATTCCTATCGGTTTGTCAAAACGGCCCAGTAACCAGTATTGCTGTGCTCTGTCGCGGAGAAAGTCTTTATTCATTTTTTGCGGTTTGAAAAGTGGGTTTTATGGCGGAGTGTGAGATTTTTGAACTGTCAGGATCTTGGTAAGTTATCTTGCAACATCCGCTGCTGAAAGTCTTGCAGCAGCAAATCCAGAACAAAAGGGTCAGTGCAGGCGTGATGCAACTTCACGGATAAAGGAATATACATTTTTTCCGCCACTTCATAACGTTTGCCAAAATAAAACATGGTTTGCCCGGAAATATTTTCCTGGCGGTAATGTAAGGTCAGGCCGGTAAATTGCAGGTTAGGTAAGTTACCGAAAAAATGTGAAAAATAAAAACTTTCTGCTGTCGCCCGTTGTCCCTGACCGGCACGGATTTTTTCCAGCTCCTGCCGGTATAAAACGCTGAACTGCGGATAATCTAACAATGCCACATCATTCAGAACCAATTCAAAAAAACGTTGCTGTCCGCCGACTGCCACCGGAATTAATACCGGCGGATTATGGATAATGTACCAGGTGTCATTGACCAGTCGCAGTTTGAAGGATAAATGTGTTTTTAAAATCTGCGCAAAATGCCAGATTAAAAACGCAAAAAAACTCGCCTCTTTCACTGCCTGCTTTTGATATAGCGCATAAGCATTGCTGACTTCCAGTTGCAGGGTAATATCGACATAAGGAATTTGCAGGACTTCCTGGTCAGTGAAAAAGTCCAGCGACCAGTCCAGCCAGCCTGCGCGGTGATGGTCTGCCAAGAGTTCCGGCTGATAACGTTCAGGGATGTGCATCATCTTTTTTATACGGCGGTGTTTTGCAATTGTTGGATGAAATGATTGAAACTGCGATCTTTTTGCGCGACGATTTCAATGTTTTCACGATTTAAAAAAGGCTGACTAAGTTTGTCATAATTGGGCTGCTTTTTTGCAACTCGAATTTCATTAGGATTAACAACGGACTTTAATACAGCGAGGCAATTATGAGCTGTTGTTTGTTCTGCATAATAAGAAACCAGCCAACATTCCAAAGAGTGTACGCTAATCGCAAAAATAATCCGCTGAGCGTAATTTTCATAAAAATCCGATTCTCCAGAATTTATATTCGCGATTAATCGGATGATGACATTTTCAATTAATGCCTCCACAGAAAGTTCATTGCCTGCGCTGTCTTTATGTGCAACATCAAAATCTTTTCTTTCTGAAACATCAGTATCAATTGGCTTTGTTGCACAAATCGACCAAATAAAGCAAACT
>CAIQWF010000246.1 GCA_903875455.1 uncultured Pseudomonadota bacterium | reverse complement strand
GCATTAAATGGCCAATTTCGTTAATGGATTTGACCACTGCCAAACTCACCGGATCAGTGCAAATATCTTTTACCACGATGCCGTCAATTTTTAAGTAATCAACCGGCAGATTTTTTAAATAGGCAAACGAAGACAAACCATTGCCAAAACCATCCAGCGCGAACCGGCAACCACGCTCTTGCAGTTTTTTTATAAAACCAGTCACCATGTTCAGATTGGAGATCGCCGCTGTTTCAGTGATTTCAAAACAAAATTTTTCCGCCGGTAAATTATGATACTCAATAGCTTTGACAATAAAATCCAGTAGCCAGTCCGCACTTAAGGTATAACCAGACAAATTCAACGAACAAACCGAAAGGCGCTCCAACTGATTTTTATGTTCGGCAAAAAAAGCCAGGGTACTATTGATAATATACTGGTCTATTTGGGGCATTAATCCGTACCGTTCTGCCGCCGGTATAAAGGCGCCGGGCAGAATAACTTCCTTATCGTTGCCCTCCAGTCTGACCAAAATTTCATAATGTTCGCCGCTATCATCGCCAGCCATATTTTTGTACAGCTGCCTGTAAAGCCTGAATTTGCCATGCTCCAAGGCGTTGTTTAACTTTTCCACCCATTGAATTTGTCCCGAACGCAATTTAACGGCGATATCATTATCACGATAAACATGTACCCGATTACGGCCTGCATCTTTGGCGGCATAGCAGGAGGCATCGGCAGTCATCAGTAAATCATTCAAAGTATTAAACTGGTCACTGATTTGAATCAGGCCAATGCTGACCCCAATCCGAAAGCTTTTGTGGCCCCAATTGAAACGAAAATCGGCAATGGCTTCGCGCAGCGAGTTGGCTAACCGCTCAGCCCGGTCTAAAGAACAGTGCTCCATTAAAATACCAAATTCATCACCGCCCAGACGCGCTAAAGTATCGCGCACCCTGACTTTGTTGCGCAAAATAGCGGTGACCTGCTTTAACAGTTCATCGCCAGCGGTGTGCCCACAGGTATCATTAACAATTTTGAATTGATCCAGGTCCAGATAGCAGAAAATATGCGCTCCGCCAGAGATTTGCCGTGATTCTAAAACCCGGTTCAGGCGCTTTTCAAACACCCTGCGATTGACCAGCCCGGTTAAAGGGTCGTGTGAGGCTTGATAGGCCAGCTCCTGGCTGAGTTTTCGTGCCTGTGTGACATCACTGAACACCAGCACCACGCCTTGAACCTTACCTGTGGCGTCGTGGATAGGGGCGGCGGAATCCTGAATGCAATACTCTATCCCCAGCCGGTTGATTAGCAGCACATCTTCATCCAGCCCGACAATCTTGTCTTTGGAAATGCAGCGGTGAACCGGATTTACCGCCTGTTTCCGGCCGCTCTGATAAATAATTTTAAAAACCTTTTCGATCGGCTGACCGCGTGCTTCTTCATAACGCCAGCCGGTCAACTGCTCGGCAACCGGATTAACAAATTCAATCAGGCCATGAATATCAGTGGTAATCACTGCATCGCCTATCGACTTTAAGGTCACTTGCGCCCGCTCTTTTTCTTCAATCAAGCGCTGTTCCACATGCAGCCTTTCATTGATTTCCTCTTGCAGCTGGGCGGTGCGTACTTCCACCATTTCTTCCAGCAACTGCTTGTAAACCTCCAGTTCTTTCTCAACTGTTTTGGCTTTAATCACGCTATCAATCGTGGGAGGCAGCAGCTTTAAATAGTCGCCGTTCAAATCTTTGGCTAAATAATCCGCCGCGCCCATTTTCATCGCTTTAACCGCAATTTCTTCACCGCCGGCCCCTGTCACAAACACCACCGGTGTCGAAACGGGAATATACTCAAACAAATCAAACGCCGTACCATCACCTAAGGCATGGTCTGCCAAAATCAAATCAAACTTGATAAACTTCAGTACCTCAATGGCTTCTGCCACCGAGCTTGCAATCTGATAATCATAGGGCAACTGCTCACGCTTGACGAAGCGTTTAAAACTCATTTGATCGGTTATATCATCTTCAACCAGCAAAATTTGAATGTGACTCATCGTGGCAGCTCACTTTTAGACCAGTACCCGCAAAACAGCTCGATTATTTTCACGAACTGCTCATATTCGACAGGCTTTACCAGATAACCTGATACACCCAACTCAAAACATTTGGAAACATCCGACTCTTCTTTTGAGGAAGTGAGCATCACTACCGGAATTTTTTTTAATTCTGCGGAGTTTTTTAGATGCTGCAACAATTCCAGACCGTTCATTTTCGGCATATTGATATCCAGCAAAATAATACAAGGCATCAAGCCGCCTTCTTTTGATAACTGCAACAAAGCTTCTTCACCATTTTTCGCCACCAGCAGTTGCGTTGGAACTTTCAGCTGTTTGAAACAGCGTTGCACCGTCATTACATCTACCGCATCATCCTCAACCAGCAGAATATACCTAAAATTATTCATCGGCATAACTCTCAGTTTTAGGGATGGTAAAAAAGAAACGGCAGCCTTTTCCCTGTTCAGACTCCAGCCAAAGTTTGCCCCCCCAGTTATGCACAATTTTTTCCACCAGACTTAAGCCGATGCCGGTACTGTTGTGCTGGTCTTTCGGCTCCAGGGTTTGAAACAGTTGAAATACTTTTTGCTGATAGGGTTTGTCTATGCCCATGCCATTATCTTTCACACAAAAACACCAGTTCTGCCCCTGGTCGTTAAAGCTTAGGTGAATTAAACCTTCCGCTTTATCATTATATTTAATTGCATTGTCGAACAAATTTTGTATCACTTGATAAATCCTGAGTTTTTCCGCGCACACGACTGGCAAATCAGGCGCAATTTCCAGTTTGATATGGGCCGGCGGCGATAAGGCCTCAATGACTTCCGTCACCAGTTTGTTTAAGTCCACTTGCTCAGTCGTTTCCCTGACCCGGCCAATGCGGGAATATTGCAAAATTCCGTCTATCATTTCGTGCATTTTTCGGGCCCGACTGCGCAGCAAACTCATCTGGCTCTTGCCTTCCTCATCAAAAGCCCCGGCATAATCTTCTTCTATCCAGCCAGCCAGCTGATTAATCGCCCGCAACGGGGCTTTTAAATCATGAGACACCACATAAGCAAAGTTTTTCAGCTCCTCGTTGGCCTTGTTCAGCTCTTCGGTACGCGCGGCGACTTTCATTTCCAGTTGCTCATTAAATTCCTGAATCTGTTGCTGATTGCGTTTCATTTGAGTAATCAGCAAAGTATTTTCCAGTGCAATTGCTGCTTGTGCAGTCAAAAGCTTGGTCAGCTCAACATGTTCTGGGTTAAAAACAGCGGTGATTAAATTATTTTCCAAATATAACACGCCGAGGGTTTTTTGCTGTTTTAACAACGGCAAACATAAAACAGATTTTAACTGCTGTTTTACCACCACCTCATCGGCGGTGAAATCGCCTTGTTTACAGGCATTTTCCAACGCCAGCATTTCTGCGGTGCGATAAACATAGTTTGCCACTGCCCAGCTCAAAGTGTCGGTATTGAGCGGCTGTTCATTTTTAATTTCCACTTCCACATTGTCGCGTTTTACCCCTTTGGCAAAAACACTCAAATCATGCTGTTCAGGAATCAGTAAATAGCCATGCCGTGCCCCCAGTCTTTCCATCACCGCAGTCATAATCACCGCCAGCAACGCTTCAAAATTGATTTGACTGGTAATCTCGCGGGTGGCCTGCACCAGATAATTTACATCCAGACGTTGCGCTAAAGCCATTTCACTATTCTTTTCAGAAGGCTTTTTTTCAATCACCAGCAAGGAATAATTTTTTATCAGTTGCTGGACTTTTACATCGGCACCGCAATGCTGATAAGCTATCGCCGCCTGCTGCAAATGGTAGTTGCCGTGTTCGTGCTGATGAGTCAATAACAGCTTTGCCAGCAGCTCCTGCAAAAAAGCTTCCAATAACACAAACTTTTCAGCTCGACTGCCATCAATCGCGTCCAGATAATAGCGCCGCGCCTCGCTAAAATTTTGCTGATAGTCCGCTTGCGCAGCCAGCATAAAAAGCAGATAGGGTTTTAAAATGCTCCCTAACTCCGCCCAAACGCTAACGTTTTTAAGGCATTCAGCGAGAATGGCTTGCTCTTCGCTGTTTTCCAGTCCGGTCACTTTCATGAGCTGCAAACCATTGGTATAGCGAAACACATACCACAGCCGGTTGAGAATGTTATCACTTAAGCCGCGCAAATAAGGCTGCGCATTGACCAAATCCAGTGCGGCCTGTTGGTAATCGCCCAGATAATGATGGGCGATGCCTTTTAAAGTGTAATAGCCGCCGATTGAAACCACATGTTTATCATTTTCCCAGCGTTGCAAATATTGCTCAATTTCCATCGCAGTGAATTTTCTTGCGCCGGATTGCATCAAACTGGACCAGCCAGCCAACGCGCTTTCCGCCAGTCCTAACGACAGCGACAAATTAAACTTTTGCGAAAAACTGATACATTCATTGGCAATTTCGGTGATTTTTTCCAGATTTGCTCCTTGCGTCACCAAATGCCAGATATACGGGCCATAGGACAAACCGGCGTTGTACAAATCGCCGCAGGTTTTGCCGCGATGAATATTTTGCTGGCATTCGCTGATAATGAACTCTGAATTTTTGCGGTTATGGCGGTTAGTCCACAAAATGCCATTGATTCCTTTGGTTGCTCCGAAGGTGTCAGGATAACGCTGTGCCAAGGCCATGCCCAAATCTTCATAACGAAACGATAACTCATATTGGCCTTTACGCTGCAAATACAAGCCCATCATTGAAAAACCGTAAATCACCGATTCATCCACACCGCCTGCCAGACAGTTCTGGGTAGACTGAATTGCAGCCAGATACAATTGCGGCACCATTCCCGCCAGATAATAGTCAGGAATCAATTCGCTATAAATGCCGGTTTCAATTTGTGTCGCCCTATCCGTGCTAGGCTCAACATCCAGAATTTGCTGCCAGACATTGCGGTCTGGCTGATGAATCTGGGCAAAAATAGTCGCGGCCTTAGTTAATGCTTCGGCATCGTTTTCAGGAATGGCGCGTTGAAAAAACGCCAAGCCTTGGTTGCCCAACTCAATGGCGCGGTTAAAATTTCCCAATGAAGACAGGCCGGTGGTTTGCTCGTAAAGACAGTCAACCCGGTCCAAATCATTCCGTGACTGGGCAATTAAAGTGTTTAAAATTATTTCCGACTTTGACTGGTTGCCCAGCGCCATTTCAGTTCGCGCCAGATATTTATGCAGGGAAAATAAAAAACTGTAATGTTTTTCCCAGTTCAACTCAGGAAATAACTGCAAGGCCTGATTGAAAAAGAAATTCGCATTGTCCATTGCCAAAGCCCGCATCGCCGTAATCCCGGCGGCATAGTTAAATTTCGCCTCCTGCAAACGCTGTTCATCTGTCGGGTTTTCATCACGGCCTTCGCCCAAATGCTCAACAATAGCAAACAGATTGGGCAACTCCTCCCATTTTGTTTCTGCGGGAATATTGGCAATAAAGGCCAGGGCAATTTGCTGATGTACCTGGCGTTTTTTCTGGCTATCCATAAAACTGGCTGCTGCGGCCTGCACTTGGTCGTGGAAAAAGGCGATGCTTTCTTTGTCGCGCAGTAAAATATTTTGTACAAACGCTTCAGTCAAGGCTTTATGCAGTTGCGCCAGAGTAAAGTTTGCCGCCAGCGCTAAATCGGCAGCCTCAAACCTCGCCCCCAAACAGGCGGCAATTTCCAGCAAGTTTTGCACTTGCGTCGGCAATTTGGTGATTTTATCCTTAAATAATTCCAAGGCTGAATCAGGAATTTGAGTATGCCGCAATTCCTTGTCATCCCATTCCCATATTCCTTCCGCACTTAAATGCAGGTGTTTGTAGGTATGCAGCCAGCGCAAACTTTCATTGACAAACAACGGATTGCCCACCGAAGTATGATAAATCACCTCCGATAACGCCTCGGTGCGTTGCGGATAGGTATTCAGAATATAAGCGGTCATCAAATTAACTTCCGCCAAGCCTAAGGCCTGCAAGCGAATTTCCAGCAACGGCCGATTCGCCTGTTTTATTTTCTTCAGCAAACGCATCAGGCGATGACTGTCATCCACTTCATTATGCCGATACGCGCCCAGCCAAAACAGATACGGATATTCCAGCAGGTTGTCAAACAACCGCTCCAGCAAATCAAAACTTGCGCCGTCGCACCATTGCAAATCATCAATAAACAGCGTCAAAGGATGTTCTTTACAGGCAAAACAGGCGATAAACTTTCCCGCTACATCATTAAAGCGGTTGCGGGCCTCAACCGGCGGTAAATCCGACACCGTCGGCTGTTTGCCAATAATCAGTTCCAGTTCAGGAATTAAATCCGTTATCAGCCGGGCATTTTCGCCCAGACTTTCACTAATCCGCAGATTCCAATAACCAAGCCGTTCGCTATCTTCGGTTAACAGGGTTTTAATTAAATATGTAAATGCCTGGATTAAGGTGCTATAGGGAATATGTTTCTTAAACTGATCGAACTTTCCGGCACAAAAATAACCATAATGACTGACTATCGGCAGTTGCAATTCCTGAATCAGGCGGGTTTTACCAATTCCTGATAAACCGGAAATTAATGCCGCACGAAATACCCCGGAGCAAACTTTAGAAAACTCATCCAATAATTGTTTTTTTTCACTATCCCGTCCGACCATTAACGAAGGAATAGTAATCCGGTTGCTAAAATCTTTTTGTTTTAAAATAAAATCAACGCTTTTATTTTCCTGGACTGCCAGTAAAACTTTTAATAAATCAACTTTTAAACCTGAGGCGGTTTGGTAACGGCTTTCAGGGGCTTTTTCCAATAACAACGCGACAACATCGGCCAATAAAACCGGAACCGCCGGATTAATTTTTTCAATCCGTGCCGGTGTTTCCGCTAAATGTGAATGAATAATGGCAATCGGATCATTAAATAAAAAGGGCGGATTACCGGTTAAAGCCTGATATAAAATCATCCCCAGCGCATATAAATCAGTGGTGTAATTAATTGAATATTTAATTCTGCCGGTTTGCTCAGGGGATAAATACGGTAACGTTGCAAGCCTGAAACTGTCTTCGTAAATAAAATGGCTGATTTGATTGATATCCAAAACCCTGACATCATCAATCAATTGCAGCTCTAATGTTTTTGGATCAATCAGAATATTATTCGGTTTAATGCCTTTATGAATATGACCCGCGCGGTGATTTTCTTCCAGCCGCTGCGCAATTGAAATAACGATTCTCAAAACAGAAATAATATCAATGGCTTCCTGTTGTTTTAACCAGTCGGTTAAGGTGATGCCCGGAAAGAATTCGCGCAGCAGAAATAAATTATCGCGGGTGGGATTATCAATAAAGGGAATAAGGGTGTGCGGCAGAACCAGCTCCGTCAATTGCTCTATTTGCTGCTGCAAATATGTCATTAGCCCGGAGGAGTTAAATTGCGGTTTGATTTTTTTTAAGATGAAAAAGCCCTGAATGGAACTGTTGAGCGCCTGAACTTTAAAAACTTCAGAATGTAGGCTTTCGCCCAGGTTTTCCAAAATTTCGTAGTTTAATAGGGTTCGCATTTTTTCCATCCCAAGATAAAAATAATGAATGCCGGTTATTTTACAGACAAACAGTGTAATGACACTAACCCATTGGTTACGTTAATGGCATTTTAGAAGGAGAGGAAAATAAATGACAAGAAAATTTTGCCTTTTCTGATGTTAATTCTGGGGAGGGAATTTAATGCGAAACGCTCTCACAAAATAGGGATCGGCTGGAATGTTGGTAGTCAAATAAAGACGCTGCTTTTTAAGGAATACTGCTTGATGCCGCATTCCTTAAAGAAGTGATTAATTTAGCGGGAGTTGTAGTTGACATCATGGACTGCTCTAGGATCAAAAAAAGCATTCGGTTCAGATTCTGCTGACAGCAGGGTCGTTTCTGTTATTGCAAATTGCATTGTTTTTCTGTCTATCAGTCTTAAGGTTGCTTGATAGACAACCGAGCCGCTTTGCACCAGTTTCGGGATAAAAATCTCTTCATCCATTTCATCATACCGACCGTCCTGAGGCTTTGCAGAAGTTGCCCCTTTAAAATGAGCCTGATAAACCTGTCCTTCATGCAAGCTTCCATTATCAGTTGCAACAAGATGAATCGAGGCGTGTTTAGTTCCTGATGCTGTTTTTACAACAGCATGTCGGACAACAATTTGCGTCGGAGCCGATGATGTAACTTCAGCGGTGTAACCAGTTTGAGCACCCAAAACCAAAATCAAGGTTGCATTTGCGTAAAGAAAGCCTTTCTTAATCATATTTTTTAACCATTTATTCTTTTTGTTAGGTAAAGAAACCTTAAACTTTATTCAACCCTTTATATTCCTAAGCGGAGATCAAGGTTTGAAAAAATTCGGGGTTATAGTGTTAAGTAGATAAAATTTATTTTCTTTATTTTTGTATAGCAGGTGTGTTCTGTTTCTCTACACCGCAGAAAAATGCTCCAGTAACTTTAAATTTTGTGGTGACAAATTTAGTTATCAAAGCCTAATTCGTGATAGCCATCACATATTTTTACATCATACTCGATAAAAGAAATAAAATCATCAGCCAAAAGAGTGAAGTTTTAACGTTAGATAGATTTAGGAAAAGTTGGTGGAGAAAAAAAGAGGTGAAATTAAACTTTAGTTGGTTATTTTCAGAGGCTCGAATTCAAATAATCAAAGCAAAATCGCTTACAGCTTTGTAATTTAGAGGTTGATAAGATCTTCAACCTAGACAAAATGAGCTTAACTACAGGTCGGACAGCGTGGATTTTTCTTCAAGCGCATCGTGTGCCACTCCATCGTTAAACCGTCTAGTAACAACAAGCGTCCGGTCAATGTTTCTCCGATTCCAATTATCAATTTCATTGCTTCCAAAGCCTGAATGCTGCCAACAATGCCGGTAATCGGCGCAATTACGCCATTGATGGCACAATTCTGTAATTCTTCGCCGTCACTTTGATATAAACAGTTGTAACAGGGGCTTTGATTTTTGCCTGGTGTAAATACAGAAACCTGGCCTTCAAACCGAATCGCCGCGCCGGAAACCAATGTTGTTTGTTTTTTCACACAAGCCGCGTTAATTGCAAAACGGGTAGAAAAATTATCAGAACAATCTAAAACCACATCTGCAATTTTGACTTCATTTTCAAGGGTTTCACCGCTTAAGCGTTGCTTAATGGCTCTGACGTTAATTTCAGGATTTAAGTTTTTCAACGTTTGTTGGGTTGAAATTACTTTGTCCATCCCTATATCGGGAGTGTGATGAGCAATCTGTCTTTGTAAATTGGAAAGATCCACTTCGTCGTCATCGTAAATTGTAATGCTACCAACCCCCGCCGCCGCCAAATACATCGCAGCCGGAGAACCTAATCCACCCGCTCCGATAATTAGTACGCGGGCGGTGAGAAGTTTTTGTTGCCCTTCCATATCAACTTGGGGCAGCATGATTTGGCGACTATAGCGCAATAATTGATTGTCATTCATAGCTTAAAAACGGGGTTGGAACGATGAGAGATGCTGACAAACTTGACAGTCTGAAAAAGCAGATTATGATTAGCACTCATAAACAGCGAGTGCTAAAAAGTTAATTTTAACCTTAAATTTTTTTATTCAGGAGACATTATATGAATATCCGTCCATTACACGATAGAGTTGTCGTTAAACGTGTGGCAGAAGAAACAGTCACAGCCGGTGGTATTGTATTGCCAGGTTCTGCGGCAGAAAAACCAAGCCAAGGTGAAGTGATTGCAGTAGGCAACGGCAAACCATTAGATAATGGCCAAGTTCGCGCTTTAGAAGTTAAAGTTGGCGATAAAGTGTTATTTGGTAAATACTCAGGCAGCGAAGTCAAAATTGACGGTGAAGAGTTAGTGGTGATGCGTGAAGACGACATCATGGGTGTATTAGCTTAATCACTCACGCTTTGTGAATAATCATTTAACAACTATTTGAATTCAGGAAAAAAAATGGCAGCAAAAGACGTATTATTTGGTGATGACGCACGTAGCCGCATGGTGAAAGGCGTAAACATTTTAGCAAACGCAGTAAAAGTAACTTTAGGCCCAAAAGGTCGTAACGCAGTTTTGGATAAAAGCTTCGGCGCACCGACCATTACAAAAGACGGTGTATCTGTCGCGAAAGAAATCGAATTGAAAGACAAATTCGAGAACATGGGCGCACAAATGGTGAAAGAAGTGGCGTCTAAAACTTCTGACGTAGCCGGTGACGGTACGACTACTGCGACTGTATTGGCACAATCTATCGTTAATGAAGGTTTAAAATCAGTGGCTGCGGGTATGAACCCAATGGATTTAAAACGCGGTATTGATTTGGCGGTTTCTAAAGCGGTTGAGTCTATCGTGGCTTCTGCGATTCCTTGCACCACCAGCAAAGCGATTGCGCAAGTAGGTTCTATTTCTGCAAACTCTGACGAATCAGTCGGTCAAATCATTGCTGAAGCAATGGAAAAAGTCGGCAAAGAAGGTGTTATCACTGTTGAAGAAGGTTCAGGTCTGGACAATTCTTTGGACGTGGTTGAAGGGATGCAGTTTGACCGTGGCTATTTGTCACCTTACTTCATCAACAACCAGCAAAGCATGTCAGTTGAATTGGATAATCCATTTATCTTAATTCACGACAAAAAAATATCTAATATCCGCGACATGTTGCCGGTATTGGAAGGCGTAGCAAAATCCAGCCGTCCGTTATTGATTATCGCGGAAGACGTAGAAGGCGAAGCGTTGGCAACTCTGGTTGTAAACACCATTCGCGGTATCGTGAAAGTAGCAGCGGTAAAAGCTCCTGGTTTCGGCGACCGTCGTAAAGCCATGTTAGAAGACATCGCGATTTTAACCGGCGGTGTGGTGATTGCAGAAGAAGTGGGCTTGTCTTTGGAAAAAGCGGAATTGAGCCAATTAGGTACTGCGAAAAAAGTCCAAATCACCAAAGAAAACACCACGATTATTGATGGTGCAGGTTCTGAAGACAGCATTAAAGGCCGTGTGGTACAAATTCGTGCACAAGCCGACGAAGCGACTTCTGATTACGACAAAGAAAAACTGCAAGAGCGTTTGGCTAAATTGGCTGGCGGCGTAGCGGTAATTAAAGTTGGCGCAGCGACTGAAGTTGAAATGAAAGAGAAAAAAGCTCGCGTAGAAGATGCTCTGCATTCTACTCGTGCGGCGGTTGAAGAAGGCGTTGTGGCTGGCGGTGGTACTGCTTTAGTGCGTGCGTTGGCGGCAATTAAAGGTTTGGAAGGATTGAACCATGACCAAACTGTCGGCGTGAATATTTTACGTCGTGCGATGGAAGAGCCTTTACGTCAAATCGTGGCGAATGCCGGCGATGAGTCTTCTGTGGTATTGAATAATGTGGCTAACGGTTCAGGTAACTACGGTTACAACGCGGCAACCGGTCAATACGGCGACATGATTGAAATGGGTATTTTAGATCCTGCAAAAGTGACCCGTACTGCATTGCAAAATGCGGCTTCTGTGGCGAGCTTGATTATCACCACTGAAGTGATGGTGGCAGATGCGCCTTCTGAAGATAAAGGCGGTCATGCAATGCCTGATATGGGCGGCATGGGGGGTATGGGCGGCATGGGTTACTAAAATAACCTAAACGCTTTACTGCTTTAAGTTGTAAATGAAAGCCCCGGTTGTAAAAGCAATCGGGGCTTTTTTACATGCCACAGACTGACAAAACTTGTCAGTCTGTGGCAATTACTGTCAGATTATGTTTATGTGCTAGATAAATTTTCCGCACTGTTAAGAATAGAAACGATGTTGTTTTTAGGGAATTCGTGACCAATAGAAGGTTTTTATTTTACAAGAAAAATTGGCACAAAATCTGCTTTTCCTTTATCTGTATTTACTTTCCTTAAAAAATAAATCTGGAGAAATATCATGAAAAGCATGATTAAAAAAACACAACAAGGTTTTACCTTGATTGAATTGATGATTGTTGTTGCAATTATCGGTATTTTGGCATCGATTGCGATTCCTGCTTACCAAGACTATATGACCCGTTCAAAATGGGCGAAAGCGGTTGCAACTGCGGCAGCAGTGAAATTAGCTTTGGGCGAGTGCTTGAACGATAATGGTGGTACTTTAACTGCATGTGATACTACTGCCGAGATAAGCAAATATGGTATTAGTACTTTGCCAACATTGCTGGATGGCTCAAATACTATGGGGACTATGTCAATTGCGGGAACTAGTGCTGCTATTGTTATTACAGGTGCTGAGCCGTTGGGGTTATGTAACTTTACTTTTGCGCCACAAGTTCAAGCCGGTGCCGGAACAATTTCTTGGAATCCAGCAAGTTCAGCAACTTGTGTGAAATACATCAAAGGTTCTGCTACTACCTAGTAAACACTTAGGGTTTATAATGCAAGGCAAAAAGCCATGTCTACTAAGTTAGGCATGGCTTTTTTGTTTATTCCCATATTAAGTGGCGAATTCAAAGCATAAGTGTAATTTAATCTCTGTGAGGTCAAATCCTTCTATACGGTATATATCTTTTAGAGCCTAAAACTTTTGGAAGTTAATTGACATTCTAGGCGTTGTTTTGGGGTGAAGATAGGTTCTGTCTTCCGGCTCATGTTGAGATAAAGTTTAGCCATTGGTTTTCTTTTTAGCCGGGAATAATTCTGCTGAGGTAACTATGGACACACAGAAAAACACCAACCTTTCTCTGGATGCGATACCCGCAAACAGGCGCTTGATTGAAGAGCTGTCTGCGCACCAGATAATCTCGGCTGATGCCAGAGAATATGGCCTCGAATTGCTTTATCCGGCAAAAAACTGGGGACTTTGGGCCGCAAGACTTTTGTTGGTGCTGGGCGTTGCCCTAATACTATCGGGAATTGTTTATTTCTTTGCCTTCAACTGGGCAAAAATAACTCCGGCCATGAAATTAGGCTCAATCGAAATGGCGATTTTTATCTGCCTTGCCGTATCCTGTTTTTATGGTTTGCAGAAACTGTCAGGGAAAGTTTTGCTGCTAAGTGCTTCAGTGCTGGTGGGGGTATTTCTGGCGGTATTTGGACAGATTTATCAAACCGGGGCTGATGCTTACAACCTGTTTATGATGTGGGCGTTATTGACCTTGCCTTGGGTGCTGATTGCTGATTTTGCCGCCTTGTGGATGGTCTGGCTGACAATCGGCAACGTTTTTCTGATTTTGTACTGGGAGCAGGCCGTCTCGGCTGCGCATGAATCAGAAATGATGATTTTTTCCTGTCTGGCCTTGTTTAACGCTTTGTTTTTGGGGCTGCGCGAATATTTTTCCAGCAAAGGTTTTCACTGGCTAGAAGATCAATGGACACGAGTAGTGCTGGTGCTGCCGATTCTTGGCTACATTCTGATTCCAACCCTTGCCTTTATCATTGAGCCAAGCCGCGCCACAACTTCCATAATCTTCGGAACCTTGCTGTCTGCCCTGATTCATGCGGCATTTTATTTTCTATATCGCCATAAACTACCGGATATGTGGGGACTGGCAACCACCGTCTTATCTGTGTGCATCATTCTGGAATCGGCAATTTTCAAAGGCATTACCGAAATATTCAACGATACGGATGCCTTGGCTTACCTACTAATGGGCGCTATCACGTTAGCCATCTTTACCCTGGCAATCATCAAGCTGCGCTTTATCGCCAAAGAAATGGAGAAAAAACATGTCTAAATACATGACCCATATCAGCGCGGCAGGATTGCTGGACTCGTGGTTAAAAGCCGGCTTAGTCTCGCAAGCAGAAACAGCCCGGCTGGAAAACTTCATTCTAGCGCAGCAACAGGAACAGGAATTAGCGCTTTATCTGCGCATTTTGGTAAGCATCGGCGCATTTATCGCCTCTTTCTGTTTCATCGGTTTTTTGAGTGCCGCTGAAATCATCAACTTCAACTCAGAAGGTGACCTGATATTTTGGGGGCTGATTTTTATCGGTGCCGCCCTGTTTTTTGCAAAAATTTCGGGCGACAGAGATCACACCGTCAAACACAGCTTTCTGATTCAATCGGCGTTCTGCCTGATGGGCGTTGGCAAAATCCTTTTTATCATGGGCTTTCAGGAAATGTTTGGCGCAAATGGCGGCTGGGGCGTGACTTTATCAACGCTGCTGGTGACGCTGGCAACCTATCACATCTTTCGGATGTCGATAGACCGGTTTTTATCGACCTTGGCTATCTTTACCTCGCTGCTGATTAATATTGTCAGTGATGAACGATTTTTTGGTGACGCGACAGAAATAATGCTGAACCTGTTTTTTCTGCTGCAAATTGTGTTGGCGGCTATTTTGCTGACGCACGGCAGGGTAAAAAAAGATTACATTCCACTGGCTTATGCCAACGCCTTTTCGCTGTGTATTACCGTGATTTATTTTACCGTGCAATCGAAAATCGGCGCTTGGGATCACCAGCAAAACTACGATCTGACTTTCGTAAACCTGTCGCTGACTCTTTCTTTAATTGGCTTGATTGGCTGGGCTGCGGGCAGTCTGGAAAAACTGCAAACCGAACCTTTAATGCTGGCTGCGCTCGGTGCGGTGGTCTTAGCGATTGTTTCCGCCCCTGGGGTGATTCTGTCTATCTGCTTAATGATTTTAGGTTATGCCAAGCATGAAAAACTGCTGACCCTGATGGGAATTTTGCTGATGCCGCAGTTTATTTTTTTCTACTACTACAATTTGGATCTTAGTCTGATGGTTAAGTCCGGGATACTGGTAGGCAGCGGCCTGGTTTTATTGGCGGGACGCGGCTATCTGGCGATAAAAAAGCTGGACCGAGAGGTTTAAGATGAAAAAAGTCATTTTTATTGTCTCGTCGTTAGTGGTGTTTGCAGTATTCAATTATGGCATTTACCAGAAAGAACAGATTAAAGCGCATGGTGAAACGGTGTTTCTGGAGCTTGCGCCTGTTGACCCGCGCTCGCTGATGCAAGGCGATTACATGCAGTTACGTTATGCTATCGAAGCAGGGCAAAACAATCAGGCACAGGAACAGCGCGGCTATATGGTAGTGGCTCTTAACCCGGATAAGGTCGGTAAATTCAATCGTTTTTATCAGGGCGAGCCGCTGGCAGCAAATGAAAAATTACTTCACTATCACAATCAATATGGCGGCATCAGGATTGTGCCTGACTCGTTCATGTTTCAGGAAGGTCAGGCAAAACTATACGCCCATGCCAAATATGGCGTATTCAGGTTTGATAACCAAGGCAATCATATTCTGGTGGGATTGGCAGACGACAGGCTGCAAGTGATTCAGCCGAATCAGAGTTATTGAGATTGGATCAGGAGAAACGATTTTTTTACAATCGCTGCGGTGGGCAAAAACCTTGCCCACCCGGTTAAACAAGGAATTATTTTTTCTCTTCTTCGATGTTCCACAATGGATTTTTCAAATCCGCCTCATGCAGTTTAGCCTGTTCTTCAGGATAAATATGCCAGAATGACTTATCAATTGCGCCTTCGTTGTAATCGCCATTGTCTTTTTTGTTATGGCCGAACGGACACCACCAGTTTTCAACCACTTTCACCAGATAAGCGTGCCACTCAAACAGTGCTACGCTCAAAGGGCAATACCAGGTGCAGTTTAAAATCCAGTACAGTTTGGATTGAGCAAGGCTCATTTTGAAAGAGCCATCCATGGTAATCTGCTGTTTCAAATCATAGCGATGAGTCGCGCGGTCTGGCATAAAATCCGACCAGGTTTTCACGTTTTTACCGCCAACCATGCGTAAATGCCAATATGTTAAATAGGCGCTGGTGATGACAAACGGCAATGTCAGAATCGGTAAATACACAAAAATCAATCCTATCGCGCGGACTGGGACGCTGACTTTTTGATGATGCGCACCAATTTCGACACGACAGGTAGAGCAGGACTCGCAGGCTTTCATTTTAACCTCTTAAAGTTTAATTATTGTTATCAGGGGATGGTGGGGGAGTGTTTTCGTTGAGAAGTTGATAGACACACAAGCAGCCTTCACAACAAAAATGTTTTTCGCCTTGTGCCGTGTGCAGACAAAATCCGGCAATTTCGACCGGTTGTTTGCAAAGGGCGCAGGGCGGATGAGCATTTTCGGTTGCTAACATGATGGTGTTATAAACTGCTGGAAACCGCACAAAAATAAGTTTTCAAATATTCCGTTTCAGCTAATGCCGGATGTACAGGATGATCGCCGCCTTGCCCGCCTTGCGCAAAAAACACCAAATGCCGGTCAATATGCCGCGCTTGAGAACGCAAAATTTCATGCAAATTTTCTTTGCTTAAATGATGCGAACAGGAAGCGGAAATCAGCACACCATTTTTCGCCAACACTTGCAACGCCAGTTGATTCAAACGCCGATAGGCTTCAAAGCCGGCTTTAAAATCTTTTTTGCGTTTAATCAACGCCGGCGGGTCGAGCACAATCACATCAAAGCGCTCTTGATTTTCACGCGCAGTTTTTAAAAACTCAAATACATCGGAACGCACAAACTGCATTTTATCGGCAAAATGATTCAATTTTGCACTTTCAGCCGCCATTGCTAACGCGCTTTCAGAACTATCCACACAAACCACTTCCGAAGCACCCGCCATCGCTGCGGGAATTCCCCACGCGCCGGAATAGGAAAACAAATCCAGTACCCGTTGATTTTTAGAAAGTGCTGCACAGTGCGCTCGACTATTGCGATGGTCATAAAACCAGCCGGTTTTTTGTCCTTCCAGAATGTTGATTTTAAATTTGGCGTTATTTTCTTCAATTACAATTTCATCCGGCAACCTGCCATATATAACCTTGGATTCAGTGCTTAAATTTTCCAATTCGCGCTGACTGTTATCATTTTTCAACACAATCGCTTGCGGCTGAAACAATTCCACTAAGGTTGCCACTAAAATTTCTTGCGACTTTTCAATTCCGGCGGTGGTAATTTGCAGAGAAAAAATATCGCCAAACCGGTCAATCACTAAACCGGGAATGCCGTCACTTTCGCCGAAAATCAGCCGGTAATAAGGCTTGCTATATAAACGTTCGCGTAAAACCAAGGCAGTGTTAATTCGTTCTTTGAAGAAATTGCCGCCCAGTTTGGCATTCGGTTTACGGGAAATTAAGCGTGCGGCAATCAAAGTGTGCGGATTCAAATAAGCCGTGCCTAAGGCTTGGCCGCTATGGTCTTTAATAATAGCTAAATCGCCGGCCTGAAACTGGTTAAGCGGAGTGCGGGTAATGTCAATTTCGTTGCTAAAAACCCAAAGATGGCCTTGACGCAAGCGTTTGTCTTCGTTTTTCTTTAAATAAATTTCTGGATGTGCCATGAATATTCTGTATTTTGGGTAAAAATGTAAACTGTTTTACTTAAGTCGTTTAGCAAGCAAATGAGTGTAACACGGGCGGGAAGATTAAATTAAATCAAAGGTATAGCCGCCAACTTTTTGCGAAGGCTGGGCTATGTTTAAAGTGACTTCGATAGTTTCTGAGGCGGGCATCAGCTCGGTTGGTGCAGGGTCTAAATATTCGTGCGGATAAAATACCCGCTCAGCAAATATGTGGCCACTAAAATCAAGCAGATTTAATTTGATGCGAGGATACTGTTGGGCAAAATCCGCTTGATTGCTGAGCACGGTTTGAAACACATAATGATTATCAACGGGCCGAAAAGCACCGTGCATAATTTCAAACTCGTCCAGATTTTTATAGGCCGGCAGATGACAAGGTAACAGGTGACAGATTTTTTCCAGCCAGACTCGCTGTTCAGGTTTTTGGCTAAGTCTATCGCGTTGCAGCAGATAAAGCTGAGTT
>CAIQWF010000245.1 GCA_903875455.1 uncultured Pseudomonadota bacterium | reverse complement strand
TGGTTGCATCCGCATTTTGAAAATAAATATCTTGATGAGATAAACAAGGCAATAATTGAACAGATGAAGACAACCAAGTTGCAAACAGGCGTTACAAATGCCACTGTAAACCGCTTGCTTGCTTTAATTCGTTCAATTCTTAACCGTGCCTTGAAAGATTGGGAATGGCTTGATTCGGTGCCTACAGTGCGTTTATTACCTGAACCAGTTCAGCAAGTTAGATGGCTAACTGAACTTGAAGCAAAACGGCTTTTAAAGGAACTGCCAGCACATGTTGAAATTATGGCACGTTTTACGCTGGCCACTGGTTTAAGAGAATCAAACGTAACGGGGTTGCAATGGTCACAGATTGACATGGCGAGACGGTGTGCTTGGATACATCCAGAACAAGCCAAAGCGAAAAAAGCGATTGCTGTACCGCTTAATAATGAGGCTTGTGACATTATCAAAGCTCAAATTGGGAAACATTTAACCCATGTTTTTACTTATGAAGGTCAACCCGTAACCCGTGCAAATAATAACGCATGGCGAAAGGCTTTAAAACGTGCAAATGTTGATAATTTTCGTTGGCATGATTTACGTCATACTTGGGCAAGTTGGCATATTCAAAACGGAACACCGTTGCATGTTTTGAAAGAATTGGGCGGGTGGGCAGATTTAACAATGGTGATGCGATATGCTCATTTATCCAGTGACCACTTGAAAGAATATGCGGAAAATGCGAAAGCCTGTGACAAATTTACTACAGGCAATAAAAAAGGCTCAGGTTAAAATAACCTAAGCCTTTGATTATAATGGAGCTGGTGATGGGAGTCGAACCCGCGACCGGCTGATTACAAATCAGCTGCTCTGCCAACTGAGCTACACCAGCGAATGAGCGTCATTATACAGACTTTTTTAAGTTTGAAAAGCTTTTTTTGAAAACTCCGTTAAAAATGATACTCTACAAAACTCTCCTTAATAATGACCATCTTTGAGTTTTGTCATGCCACCTATAAATATAGATGTCCTTTGTGTTGGTTATGCTTGTTATGACTTGGTATTTTCAGTAGCAACTCATCCTGCCGCAGATGAGAAAATCGTCGCCAATGAATTTATAAACTGTGGTGGTGGCCCTGCTGCCAATGCTGCAGTTGCCATTTCGCGCCTAGGATTTAAAACGGCTTTTTCCGGCTATTTAGGGCTGGATTTGTACGGCGAAAAACATTATCAGGAATTACTTGAGAATGGCGTTAATACTGATTTTATAGTTCGCGGCGAGTCACCGACCCCACTTTCTACGGTCTTAGTCAAGCCGAATGGTAATAGAGCCTTGATTAATTACAAAGGCAATACTAAAGCCTTACCGGCAGCAGCAGTCGATTTTTCCGCAGTTAAACCCAAAGCAATGCTATTTGATGGTCATGAGCCTTATTTATCGATGGCATTAGCCAGCCAAGCCCGCGAAGCAGGAATTCCAACCGTACTGGATGCAGGCTCTGTGCACGATGGCACAATGGCGTTAATTGGAGAAGTGGATTATATGGTGTGTTCGGAAAAATTCGCGCATCAGTTTACCGGCGATATAGAAAAAACTTTGGCACGTTTATCCAGAGTGGCTCCTGCGGTGGTGATTACTTTGGGAGACAAAGGTTTAATCTGGCAGCGTGGTAAACGACGCGGAGAATCTCCGGCTTTTCCAGTGGATGCAATCGACACTACCGGAGCAGGTGATGCTTTCCATGGCGCGTTTGCGGCCGCACTGGCGGCAGAAATGGAATGGCATAACATTCTGCGTTATGCCAGTGCCGCAGGAGCATTATGCTGTACCAAAATCGGAGCGCGTACCGGATTACCCAGCCAGGCAGAGCACGCGGCTTTATTCAACTGAGATTTTATTCCGCGCCACCTTCGCCAAACAAATAGGCTTTTTCAGATTTAACCGTTAGCATTTTTATTTTCATCTGCAACCACCCAAAGAACCGGACAAAACCATGTAACACCGGATCGGCCCAAGTCATGGCCACCGCATCTACCAGACAATACCAAGCCGCTACGCCACTAGGCGGATTGCCTTGTGGCAGACTCCAAACTGGGTCTATTGTCGCCCATTTCCAGGTTCCAACCGCTGTACCAATCAACTCTAGCCAGGTAGTGATAAAAAATGCCGCCAGATAAACCATCGGTGAGCGACCTTTAAATAGATAACCTAGAAACACACAAAATAATAATGCGCCTAATGAATCGCCTTGTTCTGGAATGCCACTAATTCCCCAGATTGACCACAAACCGCAGATTATCACCACAAAGGTCGCGATTTCTCTGGCGTAGCGTTGAAAAAAACCGGATCGGCCTAACGCCACCGCAGTTAAATAAACCATACCATGACCGGGAGGTACGTATGCGGGAACATTTCCAAACCGGTAGGTGTAGCCCCCCATGTAAACCGAGGCAAAATGCTCTCCAACAGTGGCAAAGGCGACAGCAATCATCACCTGCATTCGCACATATTTGCATTCACCCAATAACAAACCGATTAAAAACACCCAACCAGTCACTCCCAAAGCATTTTGTTTTGCTAATGGGGCGTTAGCATCGGAAAGCAAACAAACCGCGACGCAAAAAAAGGTAAACCCCGCGATAAAATAATCACGGGTGCGATGGCTAACAGGCGCATTGAGTTCTGGAAAATGACGTAACATAAAAATAGTTTTCTGGTTGGATACAAACGACAGGATTAAATGGGAAGGAAGAATTTAAGGTTCAATTCAAACAATCAGGTAAGCAATTGCACAATATCGGGCGGCTTTACCGAAAAAAATTGCCAGCGCCGACAAAAATAAAGGCAATTTTAACCAACCGCCGGCAAAACAAAAGCCATCACCTACAACAGGCAGCCATGAAAATAATAATGACCAGTAGCCCCATTTTCTGACGAATTCAACAGAGCGTTGTTTTTCAGGTGAAAATACAGTTTCAGGCGGATATTTTTTTGCAGCCAGATTTCCCAGTCCCCAGGTAGTAAAAGCTCCGAGAGTATTGCCAACGGTGGCAATGGTAATCAGATGTTCAACCTGAAAAGTTCTGCTGCTAACCATATAGGCCAGTACCGCTTCAGAGCCACCAGGAGCGATGGTAGATGAGACAAAGGCGCTGAAAAAAAGCCCCCATAATGACAGTTGTTCCATTATTCCTCTTACATAAAAAAGCCTGACAGATTTTTTAAACCTGTCAGGCTTTGCAAACGGGCAAGGCTTTATTTTTGTGGCAAACTTTTGGTTTTTGAAAAAATCAGGTTGAACAGCCATTTAAGCGGCTTTACCAGCAAAATAATGCCATTGCCGACTAACTCAAATAAATAACTGATTGACTCTGCAAAGCTTTTGCCTTTTAACTTGGGAGTCAACCACGCCGCTGTCAGTAAACCTATGGCCAAACCAATCACCAGCATTCCTGAAATAATGCCATCGTCTTGTGATGATGTCATGGTTGTACTGGCATTAGCGGCGCTTTTATTGACCGATTCTTTAGCTTGACCTGATACAGCGCCTGCTTGCAAAGTTGTTGCAGCATCAACGCCGCCTTCTACCGGTGCTTTGTCACTGACAGGCTCTGGAATTTCCGAGCCAACATCGCTGTAATCATCAGCAATCAAATAGGGGGTAACTCCCGGAATACTGGGTAAATCGCCACTGCCTTTACCGACTTTGAGTTGGCCTTTCATGCCTTTTTCCATGTGCTGGGCAATATCGCAGTGAACTAGATAGGTTTTATCATCAGAAGGCAAAATCAGGGTGCCGGTCACTTCGCCGGGACCACTCACTTCCAGGTGAAACATGCCTTTCGGATATAAATATTTGGGTAATCCGTGCATCATCCATTGATGGCGAATGTCGTCATCATTAATAAAATGCACTGTGAGTTTGGTGCAAGGTTCAAACTGGTATTCCTGGGTATCAAAAGCATACATGGTGCCGGGAAATTTTTCCGCATATTTGTGGCCGGCATGAACCGTGATTTCTTTCACTGCCGCTACGCTGTTGCATCCACCGGGCAACTTATCCGTGTTTTGCCCCATTACCATTGCACCATCCATATCCATCAGGTGGCCATCACCATGATCCATCATCTTGGTATGATCCTGAAATTCTTTTGCTGATACAGTGGTAGAAACAGCTAGGGTTAATAACAGAACGGGTAATAATTTAGTCATAACTAACTCTCTTGGTATTGACTGACACAGCAACTGTTTTGGCTTGCATCCACTGCTGCTGATGCCAAAGCTGACATCAGCAAACAGCTTTTAAAATAAACATCTTTTTAAGATGCTTTTATATTTTGGTGATCTATTTTCAAATTTTCAGGTTGTTTTATAAAGTTACTCTTTGATTTTGCCAAAAAGTCCATCCACCCAACCTTTAAAGCCTGCGCTTGACAAATAGACGGCATATAAACCGGCAAATGCAAACAGAACATACAATCCCATTGACTCTTTACTGGTCGCTTGTCCTGTGCCCGCTACGAAAGACATATGGGCATCAAGCCGGTCGCCTTGATCGGGGATTAAAGTAATGTGAATTAAATGCTTGCCTTTTTCTTTTACGCCTTGCGGTAAATCCAGTACTACCGTACCTGACTTATGTTTTTTTGCTTCTTGAAAAAATACCCGGGTGCCTTCAGGCTCTTTAGTGACTTCAAACTCAACCATCATATTTCTGTAACGAACGTCCTGATAGTCAAAAACCAGTTGGGTTTTGGTATCAAGGGCTGGGAGTTTGCCGCAAAACTCTTCTGCCGGATAGGCCGATGGTTGATAAGCGGTGTAATGAATCCAATGATCAGGCTCTAGTTCAAACTTGCATTGATCAGTATCTGTACCGGCCGCGCCGCCATGCGCCCATAATACAGAAGAAAATAACATACCTGCCACTCCCAGGAGACCTTTTTTAAAAATTGATTTTTTGCTCATAATACCTTCCTGTTGTCATCGTCATTATTATTTTGTATTTTTGATAAGTTGTTATCGATTTTGAAATAGTCGCTCACAATAATCTTGACACAGCCTATCTAAAAACAGCTTCTAACTCTAGCACATCACCTA
>CAIQWF010000244.1 GCA_903875455.1 uncultured Pseudomonadota bacterium | reverse complement strand
TTATTTTTGCGGCATGAGATTTATATGCGCTTACCCTGCTTTTTGCTGAAGCAAAAAACGCTAACCCAACCTACAAACTCCCAAATAGGAAGGTAGCATGATGAACAAAATAAACGGTTTTATGTTGACCTCTCTGGCGTTAAGTTGCCTGACCGCTTGCTCGGATAACAACGAATCTACTAATCACAAAGTTACAAATAATCCGAACCAGCTTGTAGAGAAAACACATGCTTCGATGAACCATGCTGAAATGGCTGCACATCAGGAAAACTCAGACGCACATTCAAGTTCCAGCATCACTAACATTACCGGAGATTATATTAGCCGTCCTGCCGATGATTTGCCGCCGCCAATCAACCGCCATGAACCGCAACTGGTAAAAGTTGACCTTTACACCGAAGAACTGGTAGCAGAAATGATGCCGGAAGTCACCTATCAATACTGGACATATAACGGCAAAGTGCCCGCCCCGTTTATTCGTGCCAGAGAGGGTGATACGGTTGAAATCCATTTGCGGCATGGCAAGCCGAATGTGACTGGCTCAAGCCATGAAACACATGAATCAGCCCAACATGCCAAGGCGGGGCATTCTACGCATTCCATTGATTTGCACGCGGTAGTTGCGCCAGGCGGCGGGGCGCCATTAATGCAGGTCAAAGATGGTGAAGAAAAAAGTTTTCAGTTTAAAGCCAGCCGTCCCGGCATTTATGTTTACCACTGCGCCAGCCCCCATATTCCCACGCATATTGCCAATGGCATGTATGGTTTGATTTTGGTCGAACCTGCGGCTGGTTTGGCAAAAGTGGATAGGGAATTTTATGTAATGCAAGGCGAGTTTTATACCAGCGGCAAATTTGGGGCGAAAGGTTTGCAGGCTTTGGATAAGAAAAAATTATTGGCAGAGCAGCCGGAGTATTTTTTATTCAATGGCCGAGTCAATGCGCTGACTGGCGAGAAGGCTTTAAAAGCCAAAGTTGGGGAAAGGATTCGTTTGTTTGTTGGTGTGGGCGGACATATTGCCTCAAACTTTCATATTATCGGCGCGGTGTTTGATAGTTTATATGCTCAGGGTGCAATTACTAATCCGCCGTTGAAAAATGTGCAAACCACAGTGATTGCTGCGGGTTCGGCGGTGATGATTGAATTTAGCATTGATGTACCGGGTAAATATTTGCTGGTTGACCATAGTTTATCGCGGGCCATTGATAAAGGCGCGTTGGCTGAATTGGTTGTTGAGGATAAATAACCCCGGCGAATTTTAAACAAAAATAAATTTAAAAATTAGAAAACTGGTTTGATTAAAAAAATCAATCCCCAATCAAGAGGTATAAATAATGAGTCACTTTCTCGACCGCCTACTGTTTTTCAAGAAAAAAACCGAACCTTTCTCCGGCAATCACGGCATCATGACCGATGAAAACCGCCGCTGGGAAGATGCTTACCGGCTGCGCTGGCAGCATGACAAAGTTGTTCGCTCCACACACGGCGTGAACTGCACCGGCTCGTGCAGCTGGAAAATCTATGTCAAAAACGGCCTGGTAACGTGGGAAACCCAGCAAACCGATTATCCGCGCACCCGCCCCGACATGCCCAATCACGAACCGCGCGGCTGTCAACGCGGCGCAAGTTATTCGTGGTATTTATATAGCGCGAACCGTTTGAAATATCCCATGATTCGTAGCCATTTAGTGAAATTATGGCGCGAAGCGCGACTGACTTTAGAGCCAGTCGACGCATGGGCTTCGATTGTTGACGATAAAGACAAAGCCCAAAGTTACAAATCCAAACGCGGCTTAGGTGGTTTTATTCGTGCGGATTGGGCAGAAGTGAATGAAATCATCGCCGCTGCTAATATTTACACTGCGAAAAAATTCGGCCCCGATAGAATTATCGGCTTTTCACCGATTCCGGCGATGTCGATGGTGTCTTATGCCGCAGGTTCACGCTATCTGTCTTTGATTGGCGGCACTTGCATGAGTTTTTATGACTGGTATTGCGACTTACCCCCCTCTTCCCCGCAAACCTGGGGCGAACAAACCGATGTTCCTGAATCTGCCGACTGGTATAACTCGTCATTTATTATGATGTGGGGCTCCAACGTGCCGCAAACCCGCACGCCCGATGCGCATTTTATGACCGAGGTGCGTTATAAGGGCGCGAAAATCGTCACGGTTTGTCCTGATTATTCGGAAGCTTCCAAATTTGCCGACTTGTGGCTGCATCCGAAACAAGGTACAGACGCGGCGTTGGCCATGGCGTTCGGGCATGTGATTTTAAAAGAATTCCATCTGGAAAATCCGAGCGACTATTTCACTCAATATGTGCGTGAAACCACCGATATGCCGTGCTTGGTGCGCTTGGTAAAACAAGGCAAAAATTTTGTCCCTGACCGTTTTGTCCGCGCGAGTGATTTTGCCGAAAACTTAGCCCAAAACAATAATCCTGACTGGAAAACCGCCGCGTTTAATGAAATAGACGGCAATGTCGTGATTCCACGCGGTTCGATTGGTTTTCGCTGGGGCGAACAGGATGCAGGCAAAGGGCGTTGGAATATTCAACCGAAAGCAGCGGACGGCGCAGAAACCCAATTACGTCTCAGTTTAATTGATGTATCGGATGAAGTTGTATCGGTGTCATTCCCATATTTCGGCGGCTCCAAACACGAGCATTTCACCCACACTGAGCACGAAAACATTCAAAACCGCAACGTGCCAGTGAAAACTATCACCTTAGCGGACGGCACAAAAGCGCATGTCGCCACCGTGTTTGATTTGATGATTGCCAACTACGGCATAGATCGCGGCTTGGGCGGAGGTAATGTCGCCGCCTCTTTTGATGATGATGTACCTTATACTCCGGCCTGGCAGGAAAAAATCACCGGTGTGCCGCGTCAACAAGTAATTGTCGTGGCCAGACAGTTTGCCGAAAACGCTCACAAAACCAAAGGCAAGTCGATGGTGATTCTAGGCGCAGGGTTAAATCACTGGTATCACATGGACATGAACTATCGCGGCATTATCAATATGTTGATGATGTGCGGCTGTATCGGTCAAAGTGGCGGCGGCTGGGCGCATTATGTCGGGCAGGAGAAATTAAGACCGCAAACCGGCTGGTTGCCGCTGGCATTCGCACTGGATTGGCACAGACCGCCTCGCCAGATGAACAGCACCTCGTTTTTCTACAATCACACCAGCCAATGGCGGTATGAAAAATTAACGGTGAAAGAAATCCTCTCACCATTGGCCGACCCGAAACAGTATCAAGGGAGTTTGATTGATTTCAACGTCCGTGCGGAACGGATGGGCTGGTTGCCGTCTGCGCCGCAGTTAGGCACTAATCCATTGGGAATTGCTAAAGCAGCGGAAAAAGCCGGGCAAACGCCGGTGGATTATGTGGTGGAAAACCTGAAATCTGGCAAGCTGAAAATGGCTTGTGAAGACCCCGACAATCCGCAAAATTTCCCGCGCAATCTGTTTGTCTGGCGGTCTAACTTGTTGGGTTCATCGGGCAAAGGGCATGAATATTTTCTCAAATATTTGTTGGGTACAAGTCACGGTGTGCAAGGTGTGGATTTAGGCGAACAAGGGTTGACCAAACCGAAAGAAGTGAAATGGCATAAAACCGGTGCGGAAGGCAAATTGGATTTATTGGTGACGTTGGATTTTCGTATGTCCACCACTTGCCTGTATTCCGACATCGTGTTGCCGACTGCGACCTGGTATGAAAAGAATGATTTGAATACCTCCGACATGCACCCGTTCATTCATCCGCTGTCAAGTGCAGTTGATCCGGCTTGGGAATCGCGTTCGGATTGGGAAATTTACAAAGGTATTGCCAAAGAATTTTCTCGCCTCGTTCCCGGACATTTAGGAGTAGAAAAAGATTTGGTCACGCTGCCCGCTTTGCATGATACACCGAGCGAATTAGCGCAGCCTTTGGATGTGAAAGACTGGAAAAAAGGCGAATGCGAGCCGATTCCGGGTAAAACCATGCCGTCCTTAATTGTGGTCGAGCGTGATTATCCGAACACTTATAAAAAGTTTACCGCGCTGGGCCCGCTGATGAAAAAGGTCGGTAACGGCGGCAAAGGCATCGCCTGGAATACTGAGCATGAAGTGGACTTTTTAGCCAAATTAAACGGTGCGGTAACGGAAGAAGGCGTGACGCAAGGAATGCCAAGCATTGATAAAGACATTGACGCGGCGGAAGTCATCCTCAGTTTAGCTCCTGAAACCAATGGCGAAGTGGCGGTGAAAGCTTGGGAAAGTCTGAGCAAAATCACCGGGATTGACCACACCCATTTAGCCTTGCCGAAAGAGCATGAAAAAATCCGTTTCCATGATGTGGTGGCACAGCCGCGTAAAATCATTTCTTCCCCGACCTGGAGCGGCTTGGAATCTGAAACCGTTTCTTACAATGCCGGTTATACCAACGTGCATGAGCAAATTCCGTGGCGCACTTTGACCGGACGGCAGCAGTTTTATCAGGATCATCCGTGGATGCGGGCGTTTGGAGAAACTTTGTGCGTGTATAAACCGCCGGTTGACACTCGCACCATTGAGCCGATTTTGAATAAAAAAGGCAATGGCAATACCGAAATCGTGCTGAATTTTATTACTCCGCATCAAAAATGGGGCATCCACAGCACTTATACCGACAACCTGCTGATGCTGACCTTATCGCGCGGCGGCCCGATTGTCTGGATTAGCGAAAAAGACGCGGCCAAAGCAGGCATTGTGGATAACGACTGGATAGAAGCCTTCAACGTCAACGGCGCAATTACGGCCAGAGCGGTAGTGAGCCAGCGCGTACCGGAAGGGATGAGCATGATGTATCACGCTCAGGAAAAAATCGTTAATACTCCGGGTTCTGAAGTGACTGGACAGCGCGGAGGCATTCACAATTCCGTTACCCGCGCCACCGTTAAGCCTACTCACATGATCGGCGGCTATGCGCAGCAAAGTTATGGCTTTAACTATTACGGTACGGTCGGCTCAAACCGCGATGAATTTATTATTGTGCGGAAAATGAACAAGGTAAATTGGTTGGATGGTACGGATAACGAAGAGACCACGCCTGTAATGTCAGCAGCAGAGGAGGAAGTAAAATGAAAGTACGCGCACAAATCGGCATGGTGCTGAACCTGGACAAATGTATCGGTTGCCACACTTGTTCAGTGACCTGCAAAAACGTCTGGACTTCCCGCGAAGGCGTGGAATACGCCTGGTTTAACAACGTCGAAAGCAAGCCCGGCGTGGGTTTTCCCAACGAATGGGAAAATCAGGACAAATGGAAAGGCGGCTGGAAACTTCTCAGCAACGGCAAACTCATCCCACGCATCGGCGGCAAACTGACGGTGATGAAAAACATTTTCGCAAATCCCGATTTACCGGAAATTGATGATTATTACGAACCGTTTGATTTTGACTATGCACATTTGCAAAACGCGCCGGAATCCAAAGCCGCACCGACTGCCCGTCCGCGTTCATTGATTACCGGTGAACGGATGGAGAAAATCGAAGGCGGGCCGAATTGGGAAGAAATTTTGGGCGGCGAATTTGAAACCCGCTCGAAGGATAAAAACTTCGACAATCTGCAAAAAGCCATGTACGGCGAGTTTGAAAATACTTTCATGATGTATTTGCCACGTCTGTGTGAACATTGTTTGAACCCAACCTGCGTGGCGGCGTGTCCTTCGGGCGCGATTTACAAACGTGAAGAAGACGGCATTGTGTTAATCGACCAGGATAAATGTCGCGGCTGGCGGATGTGCGTTTCGGCCTGTCCGTACAAAAAAATCTACTACAACTGGAACAGCGGAAAATCGGAAAAATGCGTGTTTTGCTATCCGCGCATCGAAGCGGGCGAACCAACGGTTTGCTCTGAAACCTGTGTCGGACGCATCCGTTATTTAGGTGTGTTGTTATATGACGCAGACCGGATTGAAAGTGCGGCGAGTGCCACTTCTGAGCAGGATTTGTATCAATCACAACTGGATATATTCCTGAATCCGCATGACCCCGAAGTTTTGGCGGCGGCGCGAAAAGAAGGCATCCCTGAAAACTGGCTCACCGCCGCACAGCAATCACCAGTGTATAAAATGGCGATAGACTGGAAACTGGCATTTCCTCTGCACCCTGAATATCGCACCCTGCCTATGGTCTGGTATGTGCCGCCATTGTCACCAATTCAAGCCGCCGCAAATTCTGAGCAACTGGGCATGAATGGCAAAATTCCCGACGTGCATAGTCTGCGAATTCCTGTCGGTTATTTGGCCAATATGTTGACGGCTGGGGATGAAAAACCGGTTATTCAAGCATTGGAAAGAATGTTGGCGATGCGTTCCTACATGCGTTCTAAAACGGTGGACAATGAAATTGATTTAGAAATTCTAAAACAAGTCGGACTGACGCAATCTCAAGTTGAAGACATGTATCGTTATTTAGCGATTGCCAATTATGAAAACCGGTTTGTGATTCCGACCAGTCACCGCGAATACGCCAGCAGCACCTTTGATGCGTTCAGCGAACGCGGCGGTTGTGGATTCAGCTTTGGCAACGGCTGTTCTGACACGCCGGATTTGTTCAACAGCAAAAAGCAAACGGAACGCCATCACAGCAGCCCAATTAAACCGGACAGCACATTATGAGCGAGACGCAAACGCTGACGTTAAAGGCTCTCTCGGCTTTGTTGTGTTATCCGACGGTTGAACTGGTTGAGGCATTGCCGGAAATAAAAACGGCTCTCATCAGTGAAAATTTGTTAGTAAATTCACATCTTGCTGCGGTAACGCAATTCGTAGACTCGCAAAATAGTGCCTCTCTACTGGCGTGGCAGGAAAACTATGTCGCGCTGTTTGATCGCGGCAGGGCATTGTCACTGCATTTGTTTGAGCACATTCACGGCGAGTCGCGGGCACGCGGTCAAGCGATGGTCGATTTGCTCGACATGTATCAAAGCCACGGTTTTGAAATGAACGCACATGAATTGCCGGATTATATTCCGCTGTTTTTGGAGTTTTTATCGCAACGTCCCCACGCAGAAGCGGTTGATTTGTTGGCTGAAACCAGCGCGGTTTTGCAGGTTTTGGCAGAACGCCTGGAATCGCGTGACAGTCCTTATTATGTGTTGTTTGATGCGATGCTGATGTTAGCCGGAAAAGAACGGGCCAATAAAGGCCAGGTTGAAAAAGTTGTCACAGAAACCGATGAAACCATTTTGAAAATGGATGAGATTTGGGAAGAGGAAACGGTGACTTTCATGGCGAATAAAAACAGTTGCGGCGCAGCGAGCGACGAACAACCATTAACATTTATGCCGCCGCCTAAAAACGGCATTCGTGAAAAAACGATTTAAGAGGTTAAAGTTATGTCATATTTTAATACGCTTTTTTTCGGGATTTATCCCTACATCGCGCTGGCGGTGTTTTTCATTGGCAGTTTAATCCGCTTTGAAAAAGACCAATACGGCTGGCGCACCGGTTCCAGCCAAATGTTACGTGCGGCAGAACTTAAACGCGGCAGTCATTTGTTTCACTTAGGGATTTTATTGTTGTTTGTTGGACATTTTGTCGGACTTTTAACACCACCAGCGGTTTATCATGCCTTTGGTTTGTCGACTTCAGCAAAACAATTAATGGCGGTGATTGCAGGCGGCGTGTTCGGCGGGATTTGTCTGCGCGGTTTGTGGATTTTAACCAAACGCCGCATGACGGACCCACGCATTCGTGCCACCAGCAGCAAAATGGATTTTGCGATTTTGCATCTGCTACTAACACAATTGGCTTTGGGATTATTGACCTTACCGTTTTCGTTAGCGCATTCAGACGGTTCTACCATGTTGGTGTTGGCTGAATGGGCGCAGCGGATTGTGACATTTCAAGGTGGCGCAGCAGATGTGATTGCTGATGTAAACCTGGTTTATAAAGCCCATATCTTTTTAGGCTTGACGATTTTTGTGGTGTTTCCATTCAGCCGTTTGGTGCATGTCTGGAGTGTGCCACTGGGATATGTAACACGTTCTTATCAGATTGTCAGACAACGTTAAGAAATTTCTTTAAAGACTGTCAGTTTTTAAAAACAGGCAGTCGCATTAAGTTTGTTATTATTCCACCCAACAAAAAAGGGTTGCTCCTTGTGAGATGCAACCCTTTTCTGTGCAAAGCCCAAACAAACCGGCTTCGGTAAATAATTAACGTTTTGAGTACTGTGGACGTTTTCTGGCTTTGTGCAAACCGACTTTTTTACGTTCAACCTGACGAGAATCACGGGTTACATAACCGGCTTTTCTCAGTACAGGACGTAAAGTTTCGTCATATTCCATTAACGCACGGGTCAGTCCATGACGAATCGCACCGGCTTGACCTGAAGGGCCGCCGCCTTTAACAATAACATTGATATCAAAATCTGCGGTTCTGCCAATTAACTCTAAAGGCTGTTTAGAAACCATCTGATCGGTTTTACGGCCAAAATAGACTTCAATTGCTTTGTCATTAATGGTGATTTTTCCAGAACCTGTAGTTGCGTAAACGCGAGCAATCGCGCTTTTACGACGACCTGTTCCATAATATTGAGCTGCTGCCATGGTTTATCCTGATTAGAAGTCTAAAACTTTAGGTTGTTGCGCTTGATGTTCATGCGCACTACCGGCATAAACTTTCAATTTTTTAAACATTGCACGACCTAATGGATTTTTAGGTAACATGCCTTTTACCGCAGTCGTAATAATACGGTCTGGGTAAGAGTTACGTAACTTACCTAAATTGACAGATTTCATATTACCGACATAACCTGTATAGCGGTAGTACATTTTGTCTTGTTCTTTATTGCCTGTAACACCAATTTTCTCCGCGTTGACGACAATAATATAATCCCCGGTGTCCACATGTGGTGTATATTCGGGTTTGTGTTTTCCGCGAAGACGTCGTGCAACTTCAGTGGCAAGGCGGCCAAGCGTCTTCCCTTCTGCATCAATTACGTACCAATCGCGCTTAACTTCTGCTGGTTTTGCACTAAATGTTTTCATTGTTACTTAGTAATCTGTTAAGGCTATATAAAAGAGGTAGAATTCTACTAAACCCCCCTGTTATTAGCAAGCTATTTATCCGTATCAGCTAAATATACTGCTAACGTTTGATTTTTAAGGCATGAAGTTTGCGGTATAAATGGGTGCGCTCCATGCCAATAGCTGCCGCCAATTTTGCCACACTGCCGGAATTTTTTTCAAAATGATATTCCAGATAGTTTTTTTCAAAATGTTCCCGCGCTTCTTTCAGTGGCAAATTAAAAAATTCTGGCACTGTACCTAAAAATTTTGGCGCTTCAGCAATCGAACCTAAGGCACTTTTGACTTCATCCAGCTCTATATCATCACCTGCCCCCAAAATCATCAGGCGTTGCACCAGATTTTTTAACTCCCGTACATTACCCGGCCAGGTATAATTACGTAAGAAATTTTGTGCCGCCATTGAGAATTTTCTGAACGGCAATTTTTCCTGCCTGACAAAATAATCCACATAAAACCTCAACAAATTGGGAATATCTTCGCTGTGTTCTCTTAACGGTGGAATTTCCAGCGTCACCACATTCAGCAGATAATACAAATCCTGGCGGAAACGTCCGGCTTTGACTTCGGCTTCCAGCGCAATCCGGGTAGAAGAAATGACCCGCACATCGACACGCACCGCAGCACTGCCGCCGACTCGTAAAAATGAACTTGATTCCAGTGCACTTAACAAACGGGCTTGAGTCGCTTTATCCATCCCCGCAATTTCGCCTAAAAACAAGGTACCTCCGTGGGCCTGCTCCAGCAAACCTTGATAGATTTTGCCGTTCTCCTCTTTGCCAAAAAATTCCACCGCAGAATTTTCAGGGGAAATGCTGCCAACCGCGACATCCACAAATGCACCGTCACGTCGGGCACTGTGATTATGTAAATAACGGGCATACAGCTCTTTGCCAACTCCAGCTTCACCGACAAACAATACCCGTGCTTCATGTTGTGCCAGACGTCTTAACTGTTCCTTGATTCTCTCTACGCTGGCACTTTTTCCAACCGGCTCTATATCGAACATTAATTGCTGTTTTAAACCGGCATTTTCCTGCTGCAAATGACTGGCTTCCAAAGCGCGTGCCACGACTAACAATAACTTCGCTAACGACAGCGGTTTTTCCAGAAAATCATAAGCCCCCAAGCGGGTTGCTTCTACTGCGGTTTCTACCGAACCGTGCCCCGACATCATTACTACAGGGCAATGTAATTGTTCTTCTTGCGACCATTCCTTTAACAAGGTAATCCCGTCAGTATCGGGCATCCAGATATCCAACAAAATCAGACTGGGCTCCTGATTTTTTTTCAGCATTCGTGCAGCCTGAGCATTTTCAGCCATCTCCACCTGATAGCCTTCATCTGCCAGAATTTCAGAAACCAGTTGACGAATATCGGGCTCATCATCAACAACTAGAATATAGGGTGTTTGTTTGCTCATAAATTTAAATTCAGAAGGTGAAAGAAGCTCTCGTTTGCATGATGTTCATTCAAAGTACTTTTTTAACTTATTTTTCCAGCTTTTCAACCCGACTTTCCAGCGCTTTAAACTTCTTTAGTAACTCCGGTAATTTGCTGAGTGCCGCCAACTCTTTCCACGCCACTTTTCGGTCTTTCGCTGGCGAGCCAAACACTTGGGTGCCGGGGGCAATATCCTGAGAAATACCACTTCGGGCCATCACTACCGCACGCTGCCCAATGGTTACATGATCTGCTACGCCGGAACTGCCGGCTAAAATCGCTCCATCTTCAATCGTGCACGAACCGGAAATCCCTGATTGACCACAGATAATCACGTTTCTGCCGACTTTATTGTTATGCCCTAACTGGACTAAATTGTCGATTTTGCTACCTGCGCCAATCGTGGTCGAACCTAATGCGCCGCGATCGATACAGGTATTGGCACCGATTTCCACATTGTCAGCAATCACTACGTTACCCACATGCGGCACTTTAACATGCTGATTATTGCGAAATTTGTAACCAAAACCATCCGCGCCAATCACCGAACCGGAATGAATAATCACGTTATCGCCGATTTGGGTATTGTCATAAATCACCACTTGCGGATAAATCCGGCAGTTTTTCCCAATCGTCACATTCGCGCCGATATTAACGCTGGCAAAAATCTCGCTGTTATCCCCAATCTGACTGCTTTTTCCAATAGTAGAAAACGCAGCAATATGCACGTTTGCACCTAGCTTGACTGACTTATCCACCACCGCTTGCGCAGCAATCTGATGTTCAAAAGCCGGCTCAGGATAAAGCGTTTTCACCGCAGTTAAAAAACTCATTTCAGGATCAGCACAACGCAATAATACAAGATGAGCTGGCGCATCATCAGCAGCCACATTCTCGCCAATAAAACAGGCTGCGGCTTTGCAGTCCTTTAAATATTTTCCATATTTCATATCGCTTAATACTGTGACCTGATTTGTCCCCGCCGACATAATATCTGCGGCAGAATCAATCATTTTTTCAGGATCGCCGCCATGCACGGTGGCTAAACACAGTGCGGCCAAATTTTGGGTTGTTAAACTGACTGTCATTTTGAGTTTTTATTAGCTTGCTTGTTGAATTCAGCTTTATCTATAGGCACAAATAAAGGCAGAATAGTTTAAATCGATTTTGAAAACTTTTTGAGCTTTTTATTTCTCCACTTTTTTAGCTTAACTGTTCATTGATTTCATCCAAATCGAGGTATTCAGGATCAAAATCCCCACCCAGCCATTCCAGCATACTCTCATGCTCAGGATGTTTTTTATCACTGAGAGCTTCCAATAATTCCTCATAACCCCAAATACCACCGCAATCTTCAGGCGGACAGGCGCGTTTTCCTTTAATACATTGTGGCAAATGAACATTGGCATCAAAAGGTAAAATCTTTTCCAATGTAATTTTATGCTCCCAGCCGTCGCCAAAATCATATTCATACTTCAGGAAACTTTTTTCAACAGTCAATAATTGCGAAAGTTTATATTTCGTTTCATCTTTTAATTCCATGCCAAAATCATCAAAATCCTCATTCAGGACCCCATATAAAACATTGTCACAGATAAACTGGTGCAGATGATAATCTTGCCAGCCCATCACAACTTGAATCAATTCATGAAAATCATCTAATTTAATCGAACCAGGCACTAATACTCGTCGCCAAATCGGTGGCTTAGAGCCTTGCAAAGTGATTTTCAGTTGGTAAATCGAACGTAATTGTTTAACAGCCATGAGTGATTGCCTCCTAAAAATTTTTTATGTTAAGTTGAAACCGGATTGGCAAAGCCATTATTTCCAAATATCTATAATGTTGGTGAAATCATCTGTCCAGGGTTTCATATCAAAATAAAGCGGCAGTTTTTCCCAGTATCCTAAACGACTTTGCGTCAAAAGCTCCAGATTTTGCGGATTTTTCGCCAGCACTACCCAATCTGTGGCAACAATTAAAGAGGATAAATCAACTTGTGGTTTAAACTCCTGAATCAACGCAGCAAACTTAAGCCGTTGCGCATGGTCGGCAATCACTTTTTTTATCATCAAATGCCGGTTGGTAATATGAAAAGCCAGAATGCCGGTTGGTTTTAACTTGCTGAAATACAGCTCTAGCGCTTCTTTGGTCAATAAATGTGTCGGCACAGAATCGGAGCTAAACGCATCCATAATCAGCAAATCAAATTTCTGTGCCGGCTCTGCGGCAATGGACAGCCGCGCGTCACCCACCTTCATTTGTGCATTTTTACCGCAACGCTCTAAATAATGAAAATATTCAGCGTCTTGAGCAATTTTAATCACCAGCGGATCAATTTCATAAATGGTCCAGTTTTGCTGCGGTTTGCTGTAACACAATAATGCCCCGGCCCCCAAACCAACCGTGCCAATAGTCCAGCTTTGGTTTTGGCTATCAAACTCTTTAAACAATTGCCCCATCGGCCCTGGACGGCTGTAATACATATACGGAGCGGTTTGTAACGCATTCGCCAACCGCTGCGCACCGTGTTTGGTGGTGCCATGATACAGCTCGTGGATTTTTTCCGGCTGTTTGTTTTCATCCTCTATCATGGCATCACGCACGGAAAATACGCCGAAAAAACTGCGCTCCTGATAAATGGTGCGAGAAGACAAGCCGTGCAAGCCCAAACTTAAGGAAATAATCGCGGCGGTGAGCCCGGCAAAAGCCACAGGGCGGTTGCGAATCACAAAAGTTAATAGCGTCAGCACCATCAAACCAATTGCAATGTAGTCAAAATACTCCAGCAAATCAGGAACAGAGCTATATAAAATCCAGCCGCACGCAATCAGCAAAACCGGAATGAGGATTTGCAATGCCAGTTTGAAATTAACCGCGCCAATAATCCCAGGACGTAACAATAACGCGGCGACAATCATAATCGGGTATTCATACACGGCATTGAAGATAAACGGCGCAACAAAGGTGTTAAACATGCCGCCCAACATCCCGGCAAACGACATAATCAGGTAAAAAGTGGTTAAATAATTTGTATGTGGACGCAGCCGGGCCAGTTCACCGTGACAGACCATCACCGCCAAGAAAAACGCCAATGTGTGTAAAATCAGATAGGCCCAGTACGGCAAATCTGCTGGATCAATAAAGGCAAAAGCCAGAAACGGAATCAAGAAAACCGGCTGTAACCGCACCATCCAGGGATGAATCTTGTCGTTCCATTTTGAAAACACAATCACAAACGACAGCAAATAAAGCGTAAGGGGAATAATCCACAGCAGCGGCACCGAAGCAATATCGGTACTGATAAAATTGGTTAATCCCAATAACAAACTGGATGGCACCAGAGCCAATACTAACCAATGCAGTTTGGTAGCAAGACTTAATGGTTCAACATTGGCACTTGATTCTTCGGTTATTGTTTCTTCCTGTTGCTGCGAACGCCACAACAACAAGCCGCAACTGCCAATAAAAATCCCCAGAACCACAAAACCGCCGCTCCACAGATTTTTTTGCAGATTTAAACCGATATTCGGCTCAACCAGAAACGGATAGCTGAGTAGCGAAATTAAACTGCCGGCGTTGCTGGCGGTGTAAAGATAATAAGGATCATGGCTGGTGTGATGCCCGACATGCGCAAACCATTTTTGCAGTAATGGCGCAGTAGTAGACACCACGAAAAACGGTAAACCAATCGCCAAGAACAATGTCCAGATTAACCACCAGGTGGGATTGCTTTCTGTAGGCGGCACGGTGTTTTCAGCTAATCCTATCGGCAGGGCCAAAAAACTGATTAAAATCACGGCAACATGAATCTGAATTTGGCGTTTCTGATGCAAGTGTGAAGATAAAAAATGCGCATACAGATAGCCTAAAAATAACAGCATCTGATAAAACACCATGCAGGTATTCCACACCGCAGGCGAGCCGCCCAGCAAAGGCAGCAAAATTTTGCCAAACATCGGTTGCAGGATAAACATCAATGTCGCACTGCAAAATAATGTTCCGGCAAATAAAATAACGGCGAGAGGAGAGCTTGAAGAAGTGGTTGAGGTCTGATTCATTTTCGATAGATTGACAACAAAAAACACACAAAAACAACCCCGTCAAACTTCATAGTCTGACGGGGTTATCTATTCATCGCATGATTTTACTCAACAAATGCGTTTTCCAATAATTTTGCGTGCGCGGCGGCGAGTCGGGCAATCGGAATTCGCGGCGCCGAGCAGGAGACATAATCCAGCTTGATATGATGGCAGAACCGGATTGAACGCGGATGGCCGCCTTGCTCACCGCAAATACCAATCCGCAAGGATGGATTATTTTTCCGCCCCAGATTTACGGTCATTTTCATCAATTGCCCTACCCCTTTTACATCCAGCGCTTCAAACGGATTGTCCTGCAAAATACCGGTTTCATTGTACAAAGGTAAAAACTTGTTCTCGGCATCTTCGCGGGAAAATGAAAAAGTTGCCTGGGTTAAATCATTGGTGCCAAAGGAGAAAAACTCGGCCACTTCCGATAAATGCTCGGCCCGCAAACAGGCCCGCACCGTTTCCACCATTGAGCCTAACTTAAAGTTTAATTTTATTTGGTGCTCGGCCTCTACCGCTTGCTGCTCTTCCAGCACAATGGCTTTTACTTTTCGCAATTCTTCCACTGTAATGACTTGTGGCACCATGATTTCAGGATGAATGCTCATTCCTGCCTCAATGCACAATGCAGTTGCCTCCAAAATTGCGCGGGTTTGCATCCGGTAAATTTCAGGATAGCTAATTCCCAATCTCACGCCGCGATGCCCTAACATGGGATTAACTTCAAACAGTTCATTAACTTTTTTCAGCATTAGCTGCTTTTTCTCAATCGCAATCGCAACATTTTCTTCGCTCAATTCGGTGAACGGAGCAGGTAAGCAGGTACTGTTGTTTAAAGTTTGCAAGGTGACGCGCTGTCCTTTTACCATCAGCAGATAATGCTTTAATGCCACAATTTCTTCTTCCAGCTCTTGCGCTGTCGGCAAAAATTCGTGCATCGGCGGGTCTAGCAAACGAATCGTGACCGGATGTGGATAAATTGCGGTAAACAGTTGTTTAAAATCTTCACGCTGGAATGGCAACAGTTGATTCAGTGCCAGTTGCCGGTCTTGCGGGTTATCGGCCAGAATCATTTCAATCACAATCGGCAGGCGTTCACAGCCGTTAAACATCCGCTCGGTGCGGCATAAACCGATGCCCATTGCCCCATATTGGGCGGCAATTTTGGCATTTTCAGGTGTATCGACATTGGCGTAGACTTTTAACTCGGCGACATCATCTGCCCAGGACAGCAAGGTTTTTAGCTGACTGGAAAAAGACGGGGCGATGGTGGGAATTTTGCCCAAATAAATATCGCCGCTGCTGCCGTCTATGGTAATAATGTCGCCCTCACGCAAATGGGTGTCGCCGATGCTGGCGACTCGCAAGCGCACGTCAATTTTTAAATCTTCCGCACCGGCAATACAAGCTTTGCCCATGCCACGCGCTACGACCGCCGCATGAGAGGTTTTGCCGCCGCGACTGGTGACAATGCCTTGTGCGGCAAAAAAGCCGTGAATATCTTCAGGCTTGGTTTCCTCACGCAATAAAATCACCGCTTTTCCTGCTTTGCCTAAGCGCTCTGCGGTATCGGCATCAAACACACAGGCCCCGCAAGCAGCACCCGGTGAAGCAGGCAAGCCTTGCACCAGTGAAGAAAATCCATGATTCGGCGCTAAATGTGGATGCAGCAATTGCTCCAGCAATTCAGGATTAATCCGCAGCAAGGCTTGGGCTTTGCTAATCAAGCCTTCATTCACCATTTCCACTGAAGTTCTGACCATTGCTGCGGCATTCATTTTGCCGTTGCGGGTTTGCAGGCAATACAACACTCCACGTTCAATGGTGTATTCATAATCCTGCACTTCGTGGTAATGGCTCTCCAGTTTATTGCGCAGCTCCACCAGTTGCCGGTATAAATCGGGCATTTCTTTTGCCAATTCACTCACCGGTTTTGGGGTTCTGATACCCGCCACCACATCTTCGCCCTGTGCATTGGTCAGATATTCGCCATACATTTCATTCGCACCGGTGGCAGGATTTCGGGTAAAGCCCACCCCGGTGGCGCAATCATTCCCCATGTTGCCGAAGACCATCATCACAATATTCACTGCGGTGCCGTTGGCAATGTCGGGGGTGATATGAAATTCACGCCGGTAATCGACCGCCCGTTTCCCCATCCAGGAATTGAACACCGCTTTAATCGCAATTTCCAGTTGTTGATAAACATCTTCAGGGAAATCATGGCCGGTTTCAGTGCGCACCACCTCCAGAAATAACTCGCTGATTTCTTCCAGATGGCCGGCATCCAGGCCAATATCCGCCTTGATTCCGGCTTGGGCTTTCACCATTTCAAACGGATGGTCGAACTTTTCATCGGCAATGCCGAGTGCAACTTTACCGAATAACTGAATAAAGCGCCGATAAGCATCATAAGCAAAGCGCCGGTCGCCGGTTTGGGCAATTAATCCGGCCAAAGTCTGCTGATTCAGCCCCAAATTCAAAATCGTATCCATCATCCCTGGCATTGAAATCGCCGAGCCGGAACGCACAGAAACCAGCAAGGGATTGCCGGCATCACCAAATTTTCTGCCGCTGGTTTCCTCAATCAAGGCAATCTGCCGTTTAACTTCGGCCATTAAGTCATCAGGCAATTGCTGTTTCTGCTGATAAAGCAAACAGGTTTCAGTGGTAATCACAAATCCGGGCGGGACATTCAAGCCAATTTGAGTCATCTCGCAAAGATTTGCGCCTTTGCCTCCAAGCAATGCCTTGTTTTTACCATCGCCTTCATTAAATGAATAACTGTATTTGTTCGACATAATTAAGAGCCTTCTACTGACTGATTGATGAATTAAGCCTTATAATACCTTAGATGATTCGGGTCAATGGCTATTTGTCACGAAATTTGTTTCCAACATTATATTACGGGGAGTGTTAGGCGATGGGGTTAATGAGTTTGCTTGAAGAGGCCGGGGTGAAAACCAATGTGCCATGGAGTACCAAAAAATATAAAGCCGGCGAAGTGATTGTTGAAGAAGACTCCCCCGGTTCTGAATTGTTTTTGATTTGCAAGGGCAGTGTAAATATTGTTTCCAGTTTGCAAATTACCATCGACCATAAAGAAAATAAAGGCATTGCCAAATTGTCAGAAGGCGATTTTTTTGGCGAAATCGGCCTGTTTAGCGAAGAGCTGCGCAGTGCCAGTGTGGTGGCGGCAACTGATTGTGAAATAGGGATTATTGATGGCGGTGCATTGCTGGATTTTATGGATGCCAACCCAGCCAAAGGTTATCCGATTATGCGTTTTTTGTTTGAAGCTTTGGTGGAAAGAATGCGCAACAATAATATTCGCGCCAATACCATTATGGGATTTTATTTGCGGGAAGCAGGCGGCGGTTAAATTGTCAGGCCATAAAAAAACCGCCATTAAGCTTTCCCCAAAGGCGGTTTTGTTTTATCCATGGCACTTGTTTTCGGCGGCCTAACATTGTGATTTTGAATGCTTGAAGTAGAACAAAGCTGTTCGCAATTGCCCGCCTAAAAACTATCTGCTTTCAATTGCGCTTCTTTGGCACCTTGAGTATTACCCTGTAACTCCCGCGCCTGAGCAATTAACTGCCAGCAACGTTTTTTTAGCGCTTTATCCGTCGCAGCCAAAAACTCGGCTTTTTTGCCTAAATCTTCCGCCAGTCGCGGTTGTGACTGTTTAAGCCGTAACGCGGCTAATTGGTAGGTCAGCTCTGCATTTCGGGGACTAATCCGCAAGGCCCGCTCCAGCATGACACTGGCAGAATCAAAATCTCCGGCTTTGCTGCTTTTTTCTGCGTTCGCGATTAAAGACTGCACCGCAGGCGATAACGCCGGACGGGCTTTAGTTTCACTCGCGGAAATCGCAGAAGAAGTAGCCGGTTTTTGAATGGGGATTTCCTCTACGGTAATCGGCTCATTTTTATAAATAACCGGTTCAGTATGCGCGAGTTTGGCAGTTGGGGTCTGGGCTTGAGGGATTTTTTTAATTGCGGTCTGCCTGACCGGCGTTTGCGTACACGCCGTTTGGAACAAAATCAAGGTCATCAAAAAAAGCAGTTTTTTATTTGTCATGCTGAATCCAACCTGTAATTAATAAAAAACAGGCAGGTACAAGACCTGCCGCTACTATTCGTCCAAGCCAATAAAATCCCATATATGCTGGGCAAAAGTCGCTTCGCCATGTTCTGGAACCGGCGGTCCATCAGGGTAGTTTTGAGTATAAATCCGCTGCGTATCTTTGGCTAAATCTTCCATTCCCAACTTGGTGTAGGCCTCCTGCATCACCTGCAACGCATAAGGCACAGCCGCAGTACGCTCGTAGTCCTTAACCACCGCCCCTGCCCGGTTCGCCGCCGCCAGATAAGCCTTGCGTTTTAGATAATATCTGGCAATGTGCACTTCGTGCATCGCCATGTGATTACGCAAGGCAATCATCCGCTGTTTGGCATCCGGCAGATATTTACTTTGGGGAAACCTCCGTTCCAGCTCCGAAAAAATCGCGTAAGCTTCTTTGGCACTGCCAGGGTCACGCTGGGTGGCGTCAGTAGGAATAAAGCGGCTCAAAAAAGTAATGTTGCGATTATAATTAATCAAGCCTTTCAGATAATAAGCGTAATCTATGTGCGGATTTCGGGGATTAATTTTAATAAACCGGTCTGCCGCCGCCAATGCCGATTCTGCATCTTCGTTTTTATAATACGCATAGGCAATATCCAGCTGGGTTTGCGCGGCATATTCGCCGAAAGGATAGCGACTTTCCAAAGACTCATACAATTCAATGGCTTTGGCATAGCTGCCTTTTTTCATCGCCGCTTTCGCATCATCATAGAATTTTTTCGCATCCCAATCTTTATATTCGTCAGGCTTTTCTGTGGTTTTGGAGCTGCTTGACATGAGACCGTTTAAGGTTTCGCAGCCCGATAGCGCAAAGCCTAAACAGCAGATAAATAAAACTTTTACGAAAATTAATCGCATACTATCAGTGTCACGTTGTAAGATTAGAAGTTTTCCCGCCTGAAAGCGACGGTAAATCGTTGGTCAGGCATGAGTATAACTGAATTTATACAGATTATCATGGCTATATTGACAGAAAAAGTCCCTGAAAACTTGGCAGGAATGCGGCTGGATCAGGTTCTGGCAGAATTATTTTCCGATTATTCGCGCAGCAAACTGCAAACCTGGATTAAAGCCGGGCGGGTGCGGGTAAACGGGCAAGAGCTGAAAACCCGCGACAAACTTTATGGCGGCGAGGAAATTGTTTTAGATGCAGAAGCTGAAGCTGTTTTGGAATGTGAGCCGGAAGCTATTCCTCTGGACATTGTTTTTGAAGACAAAGCCATTCTGATCGTCAACAAGCCGGCAGGACTGGTAGTTCATCCGGGCGCCGGAAACTGGTCTGGCACTTTGCAAAACGCGCTGCTGCATCATGACAGCAATCTTGAAGCCCTGCCCAGAGCCGGCATTATTCACCGGATTGACAAAGATACCAGCGGCTTACTGATGGTGGCGAAAACCTTGCAGGCGCATCACAGTCTAAGCGACCAGCTTCAGGAGCGAACTATCACCCGTGAATATCTGGCCATTGTCAAAGGCTGGATGACCGCAGGCGGCACGGTGGATGCGCCGATTGGCAGACATGCGGTGGACAGGGTTCGTTATACCGTCAGAGACGATGGCAAAGAAGCGGTAACCCATTACCGCCTGATTGAGCGGTTTATCCATCATACGTTTTTGCGGGTGCAACTGGAAACCGGCCGTACCCATCAAATTCGCGTGCACATGGCACATATCGGTTATCCGCTGGTCGGCGACCCGCTTTACGGCGGCCCGTTCCGAATGCCGGGCGATTGCGGCCCCGAACTGGAAAAACAATTGCGCGGTTTTAAACGCCAGGCCTTGCACGCGGCAAAATTAGGCTTGCATCACCCGCGCACCGGCGATTATTGCGAGTGGGAACAGCCGCTTCCCGATGACATGAAAGCGTTGTTACAAGCACTGGCAGAAAATGACAAGCAACATGGCAAACGTTAAGCATTATTTAACCCCAGACTGGGACGCGCCTGCTAATATTCACGTGGCGATGACCTTGCGCAGCGGCGGTGTGAGCGCCGGTGTTTACGCTTCATTGAATCCAGCCACCCATGTGAATGATGATATTAATGCGGTGTTGGAAAATCGCGCCATTATTAGACAAATGCTGGATTTACCTTCCGAACCTATTTGGTTAAATCAAGTACATAGCAATCGCGTTGTAGACCTGACAGGATTTAAAAACCTGTCAGGTCTGGAGTCTGCTGATGCCAGTTTTACCTGTCAATCCGGTGTCGTTTGCGCGGTAATGACCGCCGACTGCTTACCTTTAGCCTTTTGCAGCAAAGACGGGCAAAAAGTCGCTGCGGTTCATGCCGGCTGGAAAGGTTTACTTGCAGGAATTATTACCAACACTGTAGCCGCATTAGAAACTCGCGATTTATTAGTTTGGTTGGCTCCGGCCATCGGCGCGGAAAAATTTGAAGTCGGAGCCGAAGTGCCCGAACTATTTGTCGCTAAAAATCCAAAGTTTTCAGCCGCTTTTAAACCTCACACGGCGCAAAAATATTTAGCCGACATTTACCAACTGGCCCGCATTGAACTGGCAGATTTAGGCATCACAGAAATTTATGGCGGTGAATTCTGCACCGTTAGCGACCCGGAGCGTTTTTACTCCTATCGCCGCGATAACAGCACCGGACGGATGGCCACTTTAATATGGAAAGATTAGTTTTATGAATTTATTGCTGTTAATTATTATCTTCACCGCAGTCGGTGGCGTGTTGAGCGTGATTGCCGCCTCGCTGTTTTTGTTGCTACCTGAAGATCACCGGCAGGAAATATTGCCGCACGGGATTAGTCTTGCCATCGGCGCCTTGCTGACAGTAGCCTTTTGGGGCCTGATTCCTGAAGCGTTTGAACAAGTAAAACCTGAGCAGTTTCAAACCTTGTCCGGGATGATTCTGGTCGGAATTTTGGGATTTTTTATTCTGGAAAAACTGTTGATTTGGCGGCATTGTCATTCCGGCAGTTGCGATGCACACAACGAAGGCCACGAGGAACACGAACATGAGCATAACCATACTCATAATCATAGTCATACTTCTCACAGTCACCATGCTGCTGGAACTTTAATTTTATTAGGCGATGCGATTCATAATTTTGTCGATGGCGTGCTGATTGCGGCGGCTTTTTTAACCGATGTGAAGCTGGGAATTGTCACCAGCCTGGCGGTTGCAACCCATGAAATCCCCCAGGAAGTTGGCGATTTTGCGATTTTATTGCAAAGCGGTTATGGCAAGAAAAAAGCCTTGATTTATAACATGCTGGCCAGTTTAACCACGGTAATTGGCGGGATTTTAGCCTATTTCAGTCTGGAAGATTTACATGCCACGTTGCCATATTTTTTAACCTTGGCAGCTTCAAGCTTTATTTATATTGCGGTCGCAGACCTGATTCCCTCGCTGCATAGAAAAACCGATGTCAAAACCTCATTGCAGCAAATCGCGCTGATTCTGGCGGGGGTGTTACTGATTGGTACGCTGCATAATGTTGCGCATAATATTGAAGTGGACGGCTTAAGCGTGGAGCAGCATAAAAAATAGCATAACCCGCAAATATCATGCAGCTTTTAGGACTGCCGTTAATTTTCAATAACTTGGTTTTATTATTTCGATTTTCAGATAAAATAAAAGCTCCTGGGAAAAAGTGTTAAGCGCAAGAAAATGACCACTAGTCTTTCAAAACCTTCCGATCATCTTAAATGCGAAGCAGAGTTAAGAGAGCTCAAGCGCATTATTCAGGCGTTACGGAGTCAGCTGGAGCAGGTACATTCCGATAAAGAGAATGCAGTTAGCGCAACGACCCTGCAATTTACCCAGGAAATTACCCTGCTGAAAAACACCGCAGCCGCATTGCGGCAAGAACTGGAAATAGCCAAACTGGAAAAAGAAACCCAAAAACAGGCGATTCTGGCAACATCCAGTTCTGAAATTACCTTGCTTAAAAACACGGCGGCATCATTGCGGCAGGAGCTGGAAAAAGCCAACGTTGAAAAAGAAATTCAAAAACAAACCCTTCTCTCCGGCAGTGCCGCAGAAATCGCCCAGCTTAAAAATACTGCCGCAGAATTGCGACTGGAGCTGGAAAAAGCCAACGTTGAAAAAGAAACCCAAAAGCAGGCGCTTTTAGCCAGCACCGCCTCAGAAATCTCATTACTTAAAAATACTGCGGCAGCATTGCGGCTGGAACTGGAAAAAGCCAACGTTGAAAAAGAAATCCAGAAACAGGCACTTTTGGCCAGCACCGCTTCTGAAATAGCCTTGCTTAAAGAGACGGCGGCGGCATTGCGGCTGGAGCTGGAAAAATCAAACGTTGAAAAAGAAACCGAGAAACAGGCGCTTTTGGCCAGTACTGCCTCTGAAATTACCTTGCTTAAGGATACGGCGGCGGCTCTAAGACACGAGATGGAAAAAGCGCAACTGGAAAAAGAAATCCAGAAACAGGCGCTTTTAACCAGTACAGCCTCTGAAATTAACCTGCTTAAAAGCACGGCAGCGTCATTGCGGCAGGAACTGGAAAAAGTCCAGCTTGAAAAAGAAACCCAAAAGCAAGCGATTCTGGCAAGCACCAGTGTCGAGCTGGCCCTGCTCAAAGATACCACCGTCAAACTGCGTGAAATGCAAGAATACTTGCAGATAGAAAAAGAAAACGCCATTCAAAAAGCCCGCCTCGCCGCTAATGAAGAAATCGCCCAATTGCAGGCAACAACGAGAATTCTGCGCGAAAAACTGGAAGCCAACTCTACAAAGGTGCAATGAAAAAATGCAAAAAGAATCAAGCTCAACCAAACGACTGTCCGCTTCAAGTGCTTCAAAACAAAAAAACTGGATCAAAGAAGCCCGTCTTTTACTGGAGATTTCAAAGCGCATTTCTGCTCAAAAAAGTCTGGACGACATTTTCAATACTTTGCTGGAAATGTGTACTACCGAGTTAAACTCCGAAAGGGGCACACTTTTTCTTAATGACCCAGACACCGAAGAGTTATATTCGCGCTTTACCCAGGGAGCCATTCAGCGTGAAATTCGGGTGATGAACAATAGCGGCATTGCCGGACATGTTTACAATACCGGCGAAAGCATCATTACCGACAATCCTTACTCAATCCCCTATTTCAACTCCAGTGTTGACGAACAAACCGGCTTTGTCACCCGAAACATGCTTTGCGTTCCGGTGCGCACGGCCAAAGGCGACATTATTGGCGTTGCCCAGATGCTGAATAAACATGATGGTCAATACACTCAAAATGACCTGGCCCTGTTTGAAGCGATGACCAGCCAGGCGGCACTGGCTCTGGAAAGTGCGCAGCTGATTGAACGGATCCAGGCTTTGCGCTTGCAGGAAATGGAATTTGTGAATCTGGTTTCTGAAGTGACGGCTGACATTAAACTCAGCACCTTGTTGCAACGAGTGATGGGCGAAGCTACCCGCTTGCTTAACGCCGAGCGCTCCACCCTGTTTATGAATGATGAAAAAACCAACGAGCTGTGGTCAGAAGTGGGGCACGGCCTCGATGTGATGGAAATACGCCTGCCCAATCATGTCGGTATCGCCGGGACAGTGTTTACCTCCGGGAAAACCATTAACATTCCTTACGCTTATGCTGATTTGCGCTTTAATCCTGCCTTTGACAAAAAAACCGGCTTTTTTACCCGCTCCATTCTTTGCGTACCGATTGTGAACAAACTGGGTAAAACCATCGGGGTGACGCAAATGCTCAACAAACGCGGCGGCGCATTTTCCAATGAAGATGAAGTGCGGCTGCGGGCATTTACCGCGCAGGTTTCCATCGCTCTGGAAAACGCCAAGCTGTTTACTGACGTGCAGAACATGAAAAACTATAACGAAGCGATGCTGGAAAGTATGTCGAATGGTTTGATTACTCTGGACGAAACGGAAAAAATAGTAACCTGCAATGCTGCGGGTTTAAGGCTTTTGCAAATCAGTTCCGTAGATATCTTAAACCAGCCGGCACAAAGTTTTTTTACCGATGTCAACAGCTGGATTTTAGATAAAATCAAGGCCGTTGAAGAGCATAACGAACAACAGGTGATGATGGATGCCCGCTTGAAAGTAAAAGACGACTGGCTTTCTATTAACCTGACGGTTCAGCCGTTGCTGGGTTCAGACCCGAAAAAAGCCGACCGGCAATCCGGCAGACGCGCCGCTGATAAAAAACGGATCGGATTTATGCTGGTAATTGAAGACATCAGTAATGAAAAACGGCTTAAATCCACCATGTCCCGCTATATGGATCCTTCGGTTGCCGATCAGCTGGTGGCCAGTGGCTCTGAAATACTGGGCGGTAAAAGTGTGATTTGTACCACCCTGTTCTCTGATATTCGCTCCTTCACTACTTTGACTGAGCAATTAGGTCCGCAAGAAACCGTATCTTTGTTAAACGAATATTTCACCATTATGGTGGATTGCATTCAGCGGGAAGGCGGAATGCTGGACAAGTTTATCGGCGATGCGATTATGGCGGCCTTTTGCATTCCCGTTGCCCACAATGATGATGAAGACCGGGCGGTGCGGGCGGCTATCTCGATGATTCGGGAATTAAATCTCTGGAATAAAAAACGTCAGGAAGAAGGCAAAATGCCGATTCACATTGGCATCGGCTTAAATACCGACACGGTAGTCTCCGGTAACATCGGCTCGCAAAAACGGATGGATTTTACTATCATCGGTGACGGGGTTAATTTGGCGGCGCGACTGGAATCAGCCTGCAAACAATACGGTGCACAAATTTTAATCAGCGAATTTACTTATGCCAAACTGAAAGATACTTACCGGAATCGGGAACTGGACCGGGTGGTTGTAAAAGGCAAAACCGAGCCGGTGAGTATTTATGAAGTTCTTGATTACCATGACAATGACAGCCTTCCTAATCTGGTGGAAATTTTGACCTTGTTTCGGGATGCGCTGGGTAAATACCGGCAACGGCAATGGCAACCTGCCATCAATTTGTTTAATGAAGTGTTACGTTTGTATCCAACCGATAAAGCCAGCAAAATGTATCTGGAGCGCTGCTATGCCCTTGAAAAATCACCGCCGCCTGATGACTGGAACGGAGTTTGGGTGATGGAAAGCAAATAGCATTGGCAACAATGGTAATAATTGATTCTGTAGGGAGATTAGTATGTCACGAATGTCTTTTTTGGAATGGGTGGGTTTGTTTATCATTTTGATTGTGTTATTCGATTTTTACCAGAACGGCGGTTATGGCTGGTTTGGGAATGGCAATAAACAGGATAAACAATCGGTGTCAAAAAAAACCTCTCCGTAAAAATTTAAAACAACATCAGCGTTTTAGCGCCTTTTACCCGGCTTAGGCATTTTTCTTCATCCGAATCAGCGCCGTTGATAAAAAAAACATCCCAAATCACTGATTCTTTGGCATCAATTGTCGGAATAAAGGCAAACTGGCAATTTTCCAGCTCTTCGGATCCCCTGATAAGAATACTGAGTGGATAACGGTTGGCAATCGCTGAAAGCTCTACTTTTCCGGCATTTTTATCCAGTACCGGCATCGCTTTAATTCCGTATTTATTCAGCTTTGCAATTGAGTTGCACAATTGTGAGTTGCCTTTATTATCTTCCAGGCATTCGCCAACGGCTAATTTTAATACCGCTATCGAAGCAATCGCTTTGGCCCATTTGGCACGCGGCAGGTAGTCACAATAAGAGGGAAACAGGATGGACGCGAGAATGCCAATAATCGCGATAGCAATAGTCCATTTAATCAGAGTGCTTTTCTTAAACTTTCTCATGTTCAATAGCTTAGACAGTGTTTTGAAAAAATAGAGGATTGTGAGTTAAGTCTGTGGTTACGCATAAATATTGCGCCCAAACTCGACATGATTAATAAGCAAGCCAATGACGTTATCGTGCCTCAATTCCGATTTTGAAAAACAAATCGTTTGTGGTTAAGTCGTTTAACCCAAGCTGCGAATTACACATTTAACCCGCTACCATATTTTTGTTTGTGGTTCTGCCGACGCTTTTCAACCGCCTGCAATATCAGAAGACGCTGCGGGTCACCTGCCCGCTGCCAACCGGTAATTTCCGCTAAGACCCGAAAGCAACCGAGGCAGATATCATTTTCATCCAGACAACATTGTCTGATGCAAGGTGAGAGCACAGAATTCATAACTTATTTTTTCAAGCTTAGAGGTTGTTTGCAGCTTCTGTCAGGCCGATAATCTGCCCGAACTCATATTGCTGAGCCAGGTCGCGTAACGCATCGGCAAGCTCAGGCGCAAGTTGCCGAATTTGCTGGGTGACAATTTCAGTTTCTTCCATATCCAGATTTGACGCGGCTTCATGCAGCTGTTGCCGCAATGCCAGCGGCAGGGAGCTTAAGGCTTCAGCGCTGATTTTTTGCCGGGGCGAGACTTCAACGCTGGGAATGTCGCGATAAATGAATTTCACATTCAAACAGCTCATTAAGGCGGCAAACAGTTCCGGGGCGTGAAACGGCTTATGCAGCACCCCATCACAACCGGCATTAATGATGCTTTCATGACCTTCCGTGAAAGCACTGGCGGTGATGGCAATGATTTTAACCGCGTCGCCGCCGTCAAGTTTGCGGATTTGTGCGGTGGCCTGATAACCATCCAGCACCGGCATCCACATATCCATCCAGATTAAATGCGGCCGCCATTGCTCAAACAGCTTAATGGCTTCTTCACCATTTTGGACTTCCCGCACCAAAAAACCGACCGAGGTGAGGATTTTGACCAGCAGCAGGCGATTGTCAGGATTGTCATCAGCCACCAATAACCGCCAGGCCGGCTGGTTTGGCGCCAGACATTTCACCGGATTCCAGTCTTCTTCAACGGTAATGTCATCGTTAGCCGCCAGCGAGACCGGTAGTTCAATTTTAAAAGTGGAGCCGACATTCAGCAAACTGCTGACACTGATCTGTCCGCCCATCAATTCCACCAGCGATTTGGAAATTGCCAGACCCAATCCGGTGCCTGTGGTGTCCAAGTTGGCCTGCGGTAGCTGCATAAAAGGCTCGAACAGGATGCCCAGCTTGTCTTCAGGAATCCCGGCGCCGCTATCGGCAACTTCAATGGCTAACAGCTGCATGGCGGCGTTAGCCAATGGTCTGGCATTAATCCGCAATATCACGCTGCCCTGCGAGGTGAATTTGACCGCGTTGCCGAGCAGATTAATCAGAATCTGCCGCAATTTGCTACTGTCGGCTTTAATGTATTGCGGGATGTCCGGCGATATTTCCAGTCTGAAATTCAGCTGCTTTTCGCTGGCACGAACACTCATCATTTCGCTAATATCCTGCAACAGCTTGGGTAAATCCAAGGCTTGCAAATCCAGCTCCTGCCGGCCTGCTTCAATTTTGGAAATATCCAGCACATCGTTAATCATGCCAAGCAGATGAGCGCCGCTGCGGTTGATGATGCTGAGGGTTTCTTTTTGGGCGGCAGTGGCATTTTCATCCCGGCTCAGCAGCTCGGAAAAACCCAAAATTGCATTTAGCGGGGTGCGCAATTCGTGACTCATGGTGGCAATAAAGGCGCTTTTGGCAATATTGGCCGCTTCGGCTGCGTTTTTGGTTGCTTCCAGTTCAGCAGTGCGTTGTCTTACCAGCTCTTCCAAATGCTCGCGATAACCAAGCAGTTTTTTTTCAGTTTCGGCCCGTTCGGCAACTTCAGCACACAGGGCAGAATAAGGGGTTTTTACGGTTGAGGCGAACAAGGCTTTGTAAATCAGCGAAAATGCGGCAATTTTATAAAAATGCCCAATCACGCTATAAGTATCAAATACGCTTTTATAGCCGGCAAAAATCGCTTCACTGAAAATACAAATCACAAACGAAAACAGAAAATAAATCAGATGTGATTCATTGGTTTTGTTCATCCGCTGCCAATAGGCCGCAATAGCCAGGCACAGCAAAAAAATAATCAGATATTCGCAGTTTTTCTTAAAAGCTGTAAGCCCTACGCCTTCTATAATGGTGACCGGAAGCTGCTGCGGAAAATATGTGACTGCGCAAAAAACCAGAGCCGGAACCAGAAGATTGATGCTGAACAGTGTGGTTTTCGATAAAAAAATGCAGCGGCTGCCAGGATAAATGTAAGCACTGGTTAAAAAGCCTGTTGCCATATACAGCCGCGCCGCAGTCCAGTATTGGGTTGATTTTAGCGGTGAATTGGCAGTGATAAATGCCGGCATTCCGCTATACCCCAGAACGTGCATTAAATCCATTAACCCCATGCCAAGAAAAATAGTTCCTAAAAACAGGCTGTGCTGATTTTGCGATTGTTCATAGCTGTACCAGGTGATGCCGAAGATTGAAAAAGAAACAACAATGCTAAAAAATTCGGTTAGATTGTGAAAAGCCAGATAATACAAGGAATCCATCACCGAATAAAACTGTTCCCGAAACAGCTCTATCAGCAAAAACGGCAGTAACGAAATCACAAATACCCGCATTAGGCGGAACAGGGAAGAGGGTGAGTTGAGCATAAGCGGTATTTTCTGCATTTTAGCGATCTGTCAGCATTTCGGTGAGCTGAATAATTTGGTCAAATTGATATTGCTGAACCAGATTTTGCAAGCCATCGGCCACAGCCGGGGCGATGGCGCGAATTTCTGCAATGATAGCATCAGCTTCTTCCATATCCAGATTCAGGGCAGCTTGGTGCAGCTGCTGCTGTAATGCCACAGGCAGAGCCATCAGTATTTGAGCGCTGAGTTCTTGTTTTGGCGAGCTTACAATATCAGGAATATCGCGGTAAATAAATTTCACCGGTAAACAGCTCATCAAGGCCGCAAACAGTTCCGGGGCGTGGAAAGGTTTATACAATACCGCATCACAACCGGCATTGATGATGTTTTGGTGCTCCTGACTGAAGGCATTGGCGGTGAGGGCAATGATTTTTACCGCATCTCCGCCTTTAAGCCGGCGGATTTTGGCGGTGGCCTGATAACCGTCCAGCACCGGCATCCGCATATCCATCCAGATTAAATGCGGTTGCCATTGCTGATACAGCTCAACTGCCTCCTGACCATTGCAGGCTTCGCGCACCTGAAAGCCGACTCCGGTTAACAGTTGATACAGTAACAAACGGTTGTCCGGGTTGTCATCAACCACCAGCAACCGCCAGGCCGGCTGGTGCGGAGCAAGGCTTTTGATAGGATTCCAGTCCTCTTCCACCATCACATCATCGGTTTCGGCAATTTCTACCGGCAGTTCAATTTTAAAGGTTGAGCCGACACCATTAGCACTGGTGACGCTGATATGTCCGCCCAGCAATTCCACCAGCGATTTGGAAATGGCCAGACCCAGCCCTGTACCTTGCGTGTCGGCATTGGGTTGCCGCACCTGCACAAACGGCTTGAACAAATCCTGCTGATGTTCCTCAGGAATCCCCACCCCGGTATCAATCACTTCAAGCTCCAGCATAATCATGGCGGCACTTGGCAGTGCGCGGCTATTGGCGCGTAACATGATGCCGCCTTGCCGGGTAAATTTTGTGGCATTGCCTAACAGATTAATCAAAACCTGCCGCAATTTGCCGCTGTCGGTTTTCACATGCTGCGGCAGGTTTGGTGCCATTTCCAGACTAAAACTTAATTGCCGGTTGCTGGCATTGACACCGGCGATATTGCCGATATCCTGGAGCAAAGCAATCAGGTCAATCGCTTGCAGGTCAACTTCAAGCCGACCTGCCTCAATTTTGGAAATGTCCAGCACATCGTTAATCATGCTGAGCAAATGTGCACCGCTGCGGTTGATGATGCTCAAGGTTTCTTTTTGCGAGGCACTGCTGTTTTCATCGCGGCTCATCAGGTCAGAAAAGCCCAGGATGGCATTCAGCGGAGTCCGCAGTTCATGGCTCATGGTGGCGAGAAAGGTGCTTTTGGCAATGTTGGCTTTATCAGCCGCTTCCTTGGCGTTAACCAGTTCTGCGGTTTTGCTTTTCACCAACTCTTCCAGATGATCCTGATACTGGGTCAGTTCAAGCTCGGCCTGCTTGCGCTCGGTGATGTCATGTACCGTGCCTATCAGGTGGCTACAGTTTCCCTGAATGTCAAAAACCGGCGAAACGCTGACTTCGCCGACTTTCCGGCCTGCAGGATAGTCGCTGGTTTCTTCCCAGCTTACGGTTTCTCCGGTGGCAATCGCCTGTCGGTATTTTTCCAGTACCAGACTATTTGAAGACGATGGAATAACCTCCTGCACCGGTTTTCCCACTACCTGCTGTTTTTCTAGTTTTGTGGTTTCAAGAAATCTGGGATTGACTGAAGCAAAACGAAACTGCTGATTGGCTTCAACCGCCACCACAAAAACCGAATCATGGACATTGGCATAAATCAGCGCCAGTTGATTTTCACTGCTGTGCAAGGCTATTTCAGCGCGTTTGCGTTCTATCATTGACCAAAGCGAACTGGCAATTAACTCCAGCTCCTGCAAGTCGCTGTTATCGTAATCTTCGTCTTTATTACCGACTCCGATAATCATATGCACTTTGCCACTGTGCATCACTGGCACACTCATCAGCCGTGATAGATGAACATGGCCTTCAGGCAAACCTTTTTTGGAAACCTCTGCCTGATAATCGTTGCAGATAATGGCCCGCTTTTCTCTGAAACAGTCAGCCCAAATCCCGGCTTTGGCAATCGGATAATGGTTGTCGTGCAGGACATCACAAGCTTGCAAGGTGTTGGATGACCAGATACCAAAGGTCAAGGTTTCCTGATCCGGGTTGATAAAATGTGCGTAAGCGATCTGGCTGCCGGTGAGTTTTTCCGCCTGTTCCAGGGTGGCTTGCAGCAGTTCGGCTTCACTAAGGCTATAAGCCCGCAGGTTAATATCCAGCAATGATCTGGCGCGGTGTTCACTCAGGCGTAATTTTGATTCGGCGAGTTTGCGTTTGCTGTTTAACCGATACTCATGTCGATAAGCCAATCCCTGAGCGATTAAGCCGATTAACCAGATCAGGCCATGCGACAGCATTAGTTTTCGGCTTAGCTGCTGCTCCTGAGCCAGATAAGCGCTAAGGGATATTGCGATGCTGATGCCGCCGCGAATATCACCGAGTTTATATCCCTGCACTGCATGGCATTTGAGACAGCCTTTATCAACAATAAATGGACGCATTAATCTTAAAAAAGCCTGGCCGTTTATTTGCTGCACTTCCATTAGTTCTTTATTGCCGCGTTCAAATCCCTGCAATGCTTTGGTTTCCCAGGCATCGGCAGCATTGTGGGGATTTAGCGGCTTTAAGCTGGTCAAATGGCTGCGATTGCCGTATTCATCGCCAAAGTTGTTTTGCAGCTCCCGCAGCATATAAGCCGGATTTATCAGGGTCAAACTCTTGCCGGTGGTGGTGACCACATCGCGTTCCGCGATTTTCAGGTACGGATTCGGCGGGGTGATTTTTGTGGGCGGCACATAAACGCCGCCGTGTGAAGTCGCCCATTTGCGAAAAATAATATCCTTGTTAATGCTGGCGCGGGCTGCGGCGCTTGCAGTTAGCACGGTATTGCCTTTTATCTGGTAAATGTTCCATGCTAACGAGGCACCAACCAGAGCGCTCCAGCTGATCGAGATAAACAGATATTTGCGCAGATAAATGCTAAATCCAAAGGGGGAAAATAGTTTTGTCAGTTTGGATTGTGATTTCATTTGCTTCAAACTACCTGGTTGCGCCCCGCGTGTTTAGCCTGATACAACCTGCTGTCAGCTTCGGCAAGTAAGGCAAAGGAGTTATATTTTAGCGCAGATGGCCAAAAAGCCAGCCCCAAACTGATGGTAACAACGGCGGCGGCGCTATTTTTCGGATGCGGAATGGCCAGCTCCTCAACACTTGCGCGAATTGACTCGGCCATTTGTCTGGCATCTGCTTCAGTAATGCCGATCAAAATCACCACAAACTCTTCGCCGCCATAACGTGCCAATAAATCGCTGGCGCGTTGCACCTTGCTTGCCATCGCCTTTGCCACCTGCTGCAAACAGACATCACCGCACTGATGACCGTAATAATCGTTATATTCTTTGAAATGATCAATATCAATCATAATCACGGCCAAGGAAGTGCCAAGCCGTGACACCCGTTTGCATTCATACTGCCAGACGGCATCAAATTTACGCCGGTTGGCAATACCGGTCAGTTCGTCGTGTTCACTCAGTTCCCGCAGTTTCTGGTTGGCTTCTGCCAATGCCAGGGTTCGTTCGGCGACAATCTGTTCCAGATTTTCACTATAAGCGGCCAGTTGCTGTTCCGCCAGCTTTAAGGCCCGGTTACCTGCTTCAGCCTGTTCGATGGCTTCCCGCAGTTGCCGGTTTTGCTGCTGCAATTGCCGCTGTGCCATAAACAGGCTCAAATGGGTGGCGACCCGCATCAGCACTTCTTTGGCATTTAGCGGTTTGGTAACATAATCAACCGCGCCCAGCTCAAAACCTTTGACTTTATCGCTGACATCGGTCATCGCACTGGCAAAAATAACCGGAATTGAGCGGGTGTTTTCGTCGGCTTTCAGGCGGCGACACACCTCAAAGCCGTCCATGCCCGGCATCCGAATATCCAGCAGAATCAGGGCGGGATGTTTGGCCTGCACAGAGCGCAACGCCAGTTCGCCATCAATGGCAGGTCTTACCCGATAACCGGCATCAGTCAGCACATTTTTTAAAAAATACAGATTTTCCAAGGTGTCATCCACCACCAGAATATCACCGGCATTTTTCAGCTGACTGTGATCGAAAGTCATGGCCGTGTTACTGCCCGATAACGCAGGAAGGCGAGAACAGGCAAATCCGGCTTCTGCAAGCTCAACAGCCTTAAAATCACAGCCATAAACGCTACAATGGCATGATGCAGGCAGAAGTGCGGCGAAATGCAGACGATTTTCATCAATGATTCTTTAAAGCTCATTACGGACTGCGGCATTTTCACTGAGATGAAGGATTTCTTCAAACTGATAGTTGTCAGCCAGTTTTTGTAAACCTTCAGCAACATCAGGCACCAGACTGCGAATTTGCGCAATAACGGCATTTGTTTCGTCAATATCCAGATTTGAGGCGACTTGGTGCAACTGCCGGGCTAATTCCTCTGGCAACAGACGCAGCGTTTCGGCGCTAAGCTCCTGAGCCGCTGATAAGGCAACTGCGGCATGATTCTGATAAATAAATTTCACCCCCAGATATTTGCTCAGGGCCGCAAATACTTCCCCGGCCTGGATCGGTTTATGTAACACCGCATCGCAACCGGAATTGATGATGGCATCATATTGTTCTTTAAAAACACTGGCGGTCACTGCAATAATTTTGGTTTTATCGCCTCCGCTTAACTGGCGGATATTGGCGGTAGCCTGGTAGCCATTCATTACCGGCATCAGCATATCCATCCAGATGAGATGCGGCAGCCAGTCTTCAAAGACCTGAAGCGCTTCCAGACCATTTTTCGCCTCACGCACTTCAAATCCGACATCAGTCAGCATTTTCGTTAGCAGCAGGCGGTTGTCAGCATTGTCATCGGCGACCAATAGTCGCCATTGTGGTTGGTCCGGGGCCAGGCCTTTGACCGGCAGCGGTGTTTCTGCAACGCTAATATCTTCTGCTTTGGCAAGCGCCACCGGCAATTCAATTTTAAATGTTGAGCCTGCGTCGGGTACGCTGGTCACGCTAATCTGTCCGTTCATCAGATCCACCAGCGATTTGGAAATCGCCAGCCCCAGCCCCGTACCCTCAACCTCCATATTTTTTCTGGCCAATTGCACAAAAGGTTTAAACAGCTGCGGTTGTTTGTCTGCGGGAATACCTATGCCGCTATCAATAATCTCAATACTTAGCTTTACCTTATTGGCAATGACAGTAGGGCAAGTGTAGGCCCGTAATGTGACACTGCCCTGACTGGTGAATTTTACCGCGTTGCCAAGCAGATTAATCAGGATTTGCCGCAGTTTGCCGCTATCGGCTTTAATGTAGCGGCTCAGTTCAGGAGTGATTTCCAGTTTAAAACTCAACTGTTTATTTCTGGCTCGCAGGCCAATCATGTCGCCAATATCCTCAAGCAGTTTAATCAGGTCGAAGGCATGAGCTTCCAGTTCCAGGTGGCCTGCTTCAATTTTGGAAATGTCCAGGACATCGTTAATCATGCACAGCAGGTGCATACCGCTGCGATTGATAATATTGAGAATCTGTCTTTGCGAAAAACTGGTAACTTCATCCCGGTGCATTAATTCGGAAAAACCTAAAATGGCATTTAACGGGGTGCGCAGTTCATGGCTCATGGTGGCAATAAAGGTGCTTTTGGCGATATTGGCCGCTTCGGCGGCTTCTTTGGCCAGCGATAAGTCGGCAGTGCGTTCTTCAACCAGTTTTTCCAAATGATGACGGTATTGCTCAAGTTCCAGTTCCGCTTTTTTTCGTTCCGCTATTTCGTTCTGCAATTGTTTGGTGCTTGGCAGCTTCAAAGCCAGTGGAATCACCCAAAACATTGCAATTGCTGTCACCACCGACACAATTGCAGTGAACAGTTTCAGATAGCCGTCAAGCCAGTATAGCGGAATCCAGACCAGCACCGCAGACATGAAATGCGTGGTGCCGCAGGCCAGAATAAATAATGCGCTCATAAAGAACAGCCATGAGTAAGGCAAATCCTTCCGTTTATGAATGAAGTACGCCAGACTCACAGGAATGGAATAGTAGGACAGGGCAATCAGCAGGTCAGAAGCCACGTGCAGCCACAGCAAAACAGCGTTCCAGCTCAGGCAGTAGCCGTGCGGAATCAGATTTTTAATATCGAAAAACTCAATCAGTGTTTGCATGATGTCATATAGATGAATGAAGGCACTGATTTTGAGAATAAGCCAAACACCAAAGCTGTGTTAGTCACTGTTTTATCTGCGATTTGCATCTTTAATTTAAAAGGCATTGCCGGTAGTTGAATAATGAGCAGGGTGGAGAGAAATTAAAATCGGGTCTTTTTACCGCTGATTTGTTGGCTTGGCAAGTTCAATAATCGCATCGAACTGATAGCATTCAGCCAGTTTTTGCAAACCTGCGCCAATATCAGGATTCAGGCTGTGAATTTTGGCAATAATCGCATCGGTTTGGTCAACATCCAGATTTAAGGCGGAATCATGCAGCTGTTGGCGTAACTGCAACGGCAATGGCTCCAGCATTTCAGGGCTAAGTTCCACAGCGGATGATGAGACAAGCGCGGCATGATTCTGATAGATAAATTTCACCCCTAAATACTGGCTCAGGGCAGCAAAAACCTCTGCCGCCTGAAAAGGCTTGCGTATCACCGCATCGCAACCGGCTTTTATCATCTCGTCATGCTGTTCTTTGAAAACGTTGGCTGAGACTGCAATGATTTTCACCCGGCTCCCGGATTCCAGCTGGCGAATTTTTGCGGTGGCCTGATAACCGTCCAGCACCGGCATTCGCATATCCATCCAGATTAAATGCGGTTGCCATTGCAGAAATTTATCAACCGCTTCCTGACCATTGTTGGCGCTTTCTACCTGAAAACCGGCCTGCGTCAGTATCGACTCAAGCAACAGCCGATTTTCAGCCACATCATCAACCACCAGCAGCCGCCACTGAGGTTGATCCGGGGCAAGGCCTTTTACCGGCTGCCAGTCTGGCTTATCCGCAATTTCGCTGGCGGTGCTGACAGCAACAGGCAATTCAATGGCGAAAGTTGAACCGGCTGCCAACACGCTGCTGACCCTGATCTGTCCTCCCATCAGCTCTATCAGCGACTTTGAAATCGCCAGTCCTAGCCCTGTGCCTTTCACATCAGTATTTTGCTGCGCCAGTTGCACAAAAGGTTTGAATAAATCCTGTTGCTGGTGTTGCGGAATGCCGGCACCGCTATCGGTGACTTCCATGCTCAGCATTATCATGTTGGCAGTAAACAAGGGGTGAGCGTAAACCCTTAAGATAACTCCGCCCCGGCGGGTAAACTTGATGGCATTGCCGAGCAGATTAAGCAGCACTTGCCGCAATTTGCCGCTATCCCCTTTAATATACTGCGGGGTATCGGCAGCGATTTCCAGACTAAAATCCAGCTGCTTGTCAGCGGTGCGGACTTTAATCATGTCGCCAATATCCTGTAACAGGTTCAGCAAATCAAAGCCCTGAATATCCAGCTGCATCCGTCCGGCTTCAATTTTGGAAATATCCAGCACATCATTAATCATACTGAGCAAATGCGCACCGCTGCGATTAATGATATTCAAGACTTCTTTCTGTTCGGCACTGCTGGCAGGGTCGCGACTCATTAATTCAGAAAAGCCCAGAATCGCATTCAACGGCGTCCGCAATTCGTGACTCATGGTGGCAATAAAGGTGCTTTTGGCAATGTTGGCCGCTTCCGCCGCTTCTTTGGCTTTGACCAGCTGAGCGGTGCGCTCATCAACCTGCTGTTCCAGATGTTCCTGATATTCTTTCAACTGTGCTTCCGCCTGTTTGCGGGCGGTGAGATCAATAAAGGTAGCCAAAAAATTGTTTTTAATGGTAATGCCGGAGATTTCGACAATCCGCACTTCAGCATTTTTGCAAGTCACCCGATATTCAATAGGCTGAATATATTGGCCCAGGCGTGAGGCGGTTTGCACGGCAGCATTCCAGGTTGCAATGACCCAGTGCCGATAATTCTCATCGGGATAAGCAAGCGGCCACCACTGTTCCAGAGTTGGAATTTCCTGCCGCGAATAACCGAACAGCCGGACAAACTGGTCATTAATATCTTCGATCAGCTGATTGTTTGAAACGTAGCACAGCGGAATCGGCATGATTTGGATAAATTTGCGGAACCGCGCCTCACTTTCGCGGATGGTTAGTTCGGCCAGTTTGCGGACGGTAATATCCTGTACCGTGCCAACCAGTGCCAGAGCCTTACCGTTTTCATCCAGTTGCAGTTTACCTTTGTCATATATCCAGCGTTTTTCGCCGTCATTGCAGCGGATAATTTGATATTCGTGCTCAAACAATAGCTGTTGTTCCAGCACGATTTGCAGATAATTGTGCAGTTCCATCCGTGACTCCGGCACAATCAGGGCCAGCCAGGATTGCAGGTCACGTAGATAAGTCTGGCCGATACCAAAAATTTCATCGAGAATCTCAGAACTGGTCCAGGAGTTGGTTTGCAGGTCATAGTGATAGCTGCCGAGCCTTACCAGCTGTTGCACCTCCTGCAAGTTTTGCTGACTGGCTTGCAGCAGAACCACATCATGCTCCTGTTGGCGCCAGACCTGCTTAATCATTCTGGAAAATAGCAGCAAGGCTATCGTCAGGGTCAAAAACAACCCGGCTATAATCCAGAACTGTTTCCGCCACTCGGCTAATGCGGTTTCGTTAGAAATTCCGACGTTAATATAAAAACCGTATTTTTTATTGCGAACGTAGGAATGGGTGCGGCTGATGCCGTCAATACTGGTTGCGCCGCTGATGTAAGTGCCGGCGCTTGGATTTTCCAGCAAGGTTTGCTGAAACGGAATAGAAAGCCGTTGCTTCTTGTTGATTTCAAGATTGATGGTTTGCGGCGACGGATAGCGTGCCAGCAGGCCCAAATGTGAATCACGCAGGGCGATTGAGTCCTGTTGGCCTAACTGGACTCTTGCCAGCAGGCGGTTGATTTTATCCAGCCGAATCGCAGCACTGACAATACCTGCAAACTTGCCGTCCGGTTTATTGATGCGACAGGCAATCAGCCAAATCCATTCGTGCGAGAGGCGGCTAATCACCGCAGATGTGGCAATTAAATCGGGATTTGTGCTGATACGCAATTTGATGAAATGTTCCCGGTCAGCAATATTGACGGTTTTTACTAGTTTATCGGTGCTGTAAATAATATCGCCGTGTTCGTTCACGTCATAAAAATAATCGACTTCCGGTAAACGGGCTTTTTGCTGTTGCAAATAGCTTGTTATCATGGGCTGTGCCCGATTTTTGCCAGTTTCGGAGTGATGTAGGGTTTCATTGGCCGCCGCAAAAAGAGCAATGGAGATTTTTTCAATCATGCCTTCTATGGTTAAGTCTAAAGTGTGCACCAGATTTTTCGAGAGCATTTCGGTTCTTGTCTGGGCAACCTGGTGCAAGTGCACAAAAGTTAATAGCGCGACCGCCAGAAAAGCCAGAATCAGCGTGGTTACGCCGGTGTTAAGCAGCAGATGATTATGCTTAAAACTTGTGTGAAAGGAGTGGTTGTTTGCCTGTTGCGGCACAGAGTAAGCCTCCGCATTGGGAAATAGCAGGTGCCAGTCAAGGGCAATCAGTGCGGCACTTGCAATGGCAAACAGGATGGCGGTGTGTATTGCCATGTTGGTCAGGCCAAACCACAACAGGGCAGTAGGGCTAAGCACAAGATATGACAGGATTGCTATCAGGGCTAAGGCCAAAACTATCAGGCCGAGACTGATGCTGATGAATTTCCAGTAACGACCGTGCAAAACTGTTTCGGTCTCAATAATCACGGCCAGTAATACAAAACACAGCGCCGCTTCTGGCGTCATCCGTCCGGGATATGCGGTTTTCACTACCGGGTCGGCGGCTTGAGGAAACAGCCATTGGTCGATGCCCAAATCCCAGGAAAATAAATATTCGCTCAAAGTCAATAACCCCAACAGCCCAACCAGCAGTGCCAAAAACTGTCGGCAGCGCAAAGCTAGCAGACTGAGTTTTGCGCTGGAAATTGTCGGCACTTGAGCGGATAACAGCAGAGCCAGGCCAATCAGGATAAAAGCGAAAGCGGTATTGGCTTTCATGGTAATCCAGACCGGGAAAATACTTTTCAGGGCAGTAATCTCAAATAGCCAGCCATATAACACCGACATGCCGCCAAGCATCAACAGCCATGCCGATCCCAGGACAAATTTGGTTATTGCGGCGGGCAGTTTGGTTTTAGCCGGCATTGCTGATGTCTCCTGAATCCCTGCGTTCAATCAGACGGATAATCTGTTCAAACTGATAGCATTCAGCCAGCTTTTGCAAAGCCTCGGCCAACTCAGGGGCAATTGCCCGAATCCCCTCAATAGCCGCTTCAGTTTCGTCAACATCAAGATTTAATGCCGCTTCGTGCAATTGCTTCTGCAAATCTGAAGGCAACTCGGCCAGCATTTCCGGGGCAAGCTCCAGAGTAGGCGATGATGAGGTCTCAGGCTGGTTTTGATAAACAAACTTCACGCCCAGATATTGGCTTAAGGCGGTAAAAACTTCTGCGGCCTGAAACGGTTTGTGTATCACGGCATCACAACCGGCCTCAAGAATGTTATTGAGTTGATCCTGGAAGGCGCTGGCGGTTATGGCGATGATTTTAACCCGATCACCGCCCGGCAATTGCCGGATTTTCGCGGTGGCCTGATAGCCGTCCATCACCGGCATCCGCATATCCATCCAGCACAATGCCGGTCGCCAGTGCAGAAATTTCTCAATCGCTTCCTCACCGTTGACAGCCTGCTCCACCTGAAAACCAACCTGGGTGAGCATGGTTTCCAGCAATAGACGGTTATCGGCGTTATCATCAACGATTAATAACCGCCATGCCGGTTGACCGCCAGCAAGCGTTTTTACCGGCTGGTAGCGGCTTTCTGTCACCACCGCACCGGCATCGGCAAGAGCTACCGGTAATTGAATCTTGAAGGTTGAACCTACGCCCAGCACAGTGCTGACAGTGATACGGCCATTCATCAGTTCAACCAGGGATTTCGACATGGCAAGCCCCAGGCCTGTGCCCTCCAGTCCGGCATCGCGTCGGGCCAGTTGCACAAACGGCTTGAAAAGATTCTCAAGCTGATCACTGGCAATACCGCAGCCACTGTCAATCACTTCAATTTCCAGCATCATCCGTGTTTCCACAGACAACGGCAAGGCATGAGTGCGTAAAATAATTTGTCCTTCGGTGGTGAACTTTAACGCATTTTCCAGCAGGTTAATCAGGATATGCCGCAACTTGCCACTGTCAGATTGAATGTACTGAGGCACATCCGGGCTGATTTCCAGTCTGAAATTCAGGCGCTGGTTTGCGGCGCGGACTTTAATCATATTGCCAAGATCATGCAGCAGATTGAGTAAATCAAAAGCCTGGGTTTCCAGCTCCAAACGACCGGCTTCAATTTTGGAAATATTCAGCACATCATTAATCATGTTCAGCAAATGCAAACCGCTACGATAAATAATCGCCAGAGACTCTTTCTGTTTCGCGCTGATAGTCTCGTCCTGACTCATCAGCCCGGAAAAACCCAAAATTGCATTCAGCGGGGTTCTCAGTTCGTGGCTCATGTTGGCGATGAACAGACTTTTGGCGCGGTTGGCGGCTTCGGCGTTATCTTTGGCAACCGACAAGGCAGCGGTGCGTTCTGCCACCAGCTGTTCCAGATGATTATGATATTCGCTCAGTTCCGCTTCCGCCTGTTTGCGGTCGCTGATGTCAATCAGGGTGCCGATATAGCCGGAAATCTGGCCGTGTTCGTTGTACATCGGAGTACTGAGTCCATAAACCCAAATCACCGTACCATTTGCGCGTCGAATCCGGTATTCAAGTCTGGAGGTGCGCTGTTCCCGGTCCGCCGCTTCCCACTCCTGATACAAACGTTCACGATCAACACTTAGCAGGGTGTCGCCCCAGCCTGAGCCGAGGGCCTGCTCCTTGTTCAGGCCGATAATTTCGCAGCTTTTGGCATTCACAAAAATACACTTGCCGCTGGCATCAGTTTGATAAATACCAATCGGGCTGATTTGCGCCAGTAATTCAAAAAAGTTTTTACTGTCGCGCAGTTCTTTTTCAGTCTGTTTAAGCTCTGATATATCAAAGCCCAAACCATAAATGCCACAGATTTCACCGGCTTCATTAAGCCAGGGTAACTTGCGGGTGGCGACGGTAAAAGATTGTTTGCTACTGACGTCAATGGTTTCTTCTTCAACGGTGGTCGGTTGGCCACTGGCCATGACTCTTTTATCATCGGCAATATATTTTTCCGCCAAATCGGCAGGAAAAATATCGTAATCGGATTTTCCTTTAATCTGGTTATGAGGTATTTTCACCAGGTCGCAAAAACTATGGTTGGCATGAACATAATTAAGATTGCGGTCTTTGATAAAGATAAAACCGGGAACAGAGTCCATCAGTTCGCGTAAATAATTGACTTCTTTTTGTTTGGCAAGCAGTACCTGCTCTGCCTGCTTACGTTCGGTAATATCCTCGACAATACAGTGATGACAAGGATGACCGTGTTCCTGAATCGGGAGTTTAGTGACGGTTAAATTAACCCAAACAATGGAGCCATTACCATGAAGGTAGCGTTTTTCCATGACAAAACCGTTAATTTGCCCTGAATTCAACAACGCCATGTTGTTTAAATCGGTCTGCACATCCTCAGGATGGGTGATTTTCATCCAGTCAATCGTGTGGATTTCCGCCAGTGTCAAGCCGACAATATCGGCGTATTTCTGGTTGGCCTTATAAATTTGCCCGGTTAATGAATCAATTAAGGCAATGCCCACCGGAGCCTGGTCAAACAGGGTTCTAAAGTGTTCTTCACTTGCTTTTAACGCCGATTCTGCCTGTGTACGCCGGTTTTGCAGGTAGTTAAGCCTGAAAAGAATGATGAGAAAAATCATTACGCTGACCAGTGTGCCAAGACAGATCATCAGATGGGAAATCCCGGAGACGCGATTCAGTTTCTGCTTTAACAGCATGATATGCTGATTGCGTTCGGTTTTGATTTGCAACAGCACACGGCGCATGTTGTCCAGCATGTCGGCCCCATGAAAAATCATCTCATCAGAAATCGGCAGGTCTTTTTGGCTGAGGTCAATCAGATGCTGATACCACTGCAACTGTTGATTAACGATAACTTCAATTCCGCCAAAGCGGTTTTTATAAAGCAATTGATTAGCGCTGATTTGCTTTGGTCCTGCAATGCTACTGGCTTTTGCGACAAGAAATGCGTTTAAAAAACGCTTGTTGCCGGTGATAACGTAACCTCGGGTATTGCTTTGAGTGTTGGTGACATTGGCCAGAAGACTTTCTGCCTGATTTATTACTTTTTCGTTTAAGGCGATTTCGTAGTTGGTATCGTTCAGCCAGTATTGGGTACGACTGCTGTTGAAGCCAATGATGACCAGTAAAAACAGCCCTAAAGTAAATGCCAAGGTGGTATTGGCGCTGAGTGACCATGACAGGATATTGCGCTGCCAGTTCAGCAGCAGAATGGCAATAGCCAGAATGGTAAATAACACGGCGGCATTCATGCGCATGATGCCATAGCCAAACCAGCCGAACTGGCCGAATTCCGGGGTGAAATAGGATGATAACGATGCCAGGGCGATAGCTAATGCAAACAGGCTCATGCTGGCGGAGGCGATACGCCAGTGATTTTTATCACTGCGGATTAATAAGGTGGCGGCGGAAAGTAGAACATAACAGAGCGCGGCCTCCAGTTTTATCCGCGCCGGAAAAGCTGCATCAAGTTTTTGTTTCAGTGGATTTAATTCGGCAGGATGATTTTCGGGATTGGGATGAAAGATTAACTGGTCTATCCCCAAATCTACATTGAACAGATATTCAGTTGTGGTCAGTAAACTGAACAAACCCGCCAGACTTGCCAAAAAACGGCCCAGATAAACACTATAAACCGCCGCTTTGGCATTCAGCGTTGCAGGCAGATAGGCGGACAAAATAATGGCAGAGCCAATCAGAACAAAACAAACGGCGGCGTTGGCTTTCATCGGCATCCAAATCGGCAGGATTTGCATCATCAGCGGAATGTCTAATGCCTGACCGAGTATCACCATGCCGCCGCAAAAAATCACCAGTAGCGCCGTCAGCAACGGAAACTTATCTGTGATTGTTGATTTGATTTTTTCAGTCATCATGATGATGCAATTCACATAAGTGGCAATTAGCAGGGAACAAAGCCGACCAGTACCGCGAACTGGGGTTGAAACAGGCGATTAAATTTAATAAAGGATACTGCACAATGGGGACTGGTAGCAAAAACAGGCGGTCATCTGCTGAAGAATGTTGCGACCGCCGTTTTTAAAAAATGATTACCGCTACTTTTTTAGTGGAGAGTTTGTCGAGTCAAGATTGTTTTGGACAGCTTCAGAGAGGGCTGTGCCGTTAAAGGGCGGAGAGTTAAAAGTTATAACGTGCGGAAAATTGCACCCGCTGTACGTCACCTTCACGTCGGTCCACCGAATCACGGTGCATATAGATATATTCCGCGCCGAACGTGGTTTGAGTGACCGGACTCCAGAGTAAATTGGCGTGTACCGACTGCACTTGCCGGGTCATGTTGCCGCCGGCAAAATCAGGCTGTTCGGCATGGGCGAAACCATAAGCAGCGATGGAACGCCAGGTTTTTGACCAGAAATGCTGGTAAGAAAACATGGCCGTGAAGAGTTTGAGCAGTTCCAGATTGCCGTTGCTGTTCTGGGCGGCGTCTTCAAAAGTGTTGAAAGCGGCATAGCGTCCTAACACATTGCCGTAATTGAGCATAAAACGGATATCATCCTGCTCGACGGTGCTGATTTTGCCAGCCACGCTTACGGCTGCGCCCCAGGCTTGTTCAGCGCGGCCAGTCGTGGCATCGGTGTTACGGATTTGGCGTCCCATTGCCGCTACGGATAAATTGCCCCAGTCAGGATTGAAATTCAGGCGGGCGATAATATCGGGGTAACGTTCGGCATTGGGAGTGCTGAAAGAGTCCGCATCTGCACTGGGGTTACTGCGAATCCGGCTGCGCGGACTTTCCACTGCAACCTGAAATTCCATTGGGGTATCGGCCAGATTAAACGGCTGAGTCCAGCGGATCTGCGGTTGGCGGAATGCCGTAAGCGAACCTGCCGCGCCGCCCACATCAAGCAAGTCCGGCAACACGGCAACATTCAGAAATGATGTCCAGGTTTGCCCCGCCAGAAAGTTGCCTATCGAACCGTAAGCATGACGCAGACGCGGGGTATAGGCATAGGCGGCAGGATCACCGAAAAAATCGATTTCCAGAAGGGTATTGATGTCACCCCACGAACTGGGAGTAAAGGAACGGAACCAAAGTCGGCTTTCCTTGGCATGAAAAGTAATCTGGCTGTGTTCGCCGGGCGCTCTTGCCAGTGGAATTTGGGAATAGACGGTTTGTTGGTCGCCTTGTTTGTCGCGTCCGGCGCTGACGCTATTGTATAGAACGTCAGTTTTGACAAAGCCGCCGAACCCGACTGAAGTGTCGGTGCCGGGAATTTTGAAAGTGCCCTTGACATCGCCGAGTGTTACCGCCGGTTTTTCAACTTTGGCATCATTGGCGGTGCTGGTTGCGACAGGATTATTGCTGGTATTAGCCGCAGTTGTTGTTACAGCAGTTGCAACAGGAGTATTGCCTGCTGTTGTAACCGGCAGTTGCTGCTGATTCTCAGGCGGCTGTTTGCGTTCTTTTTCCAGTTGATTAATTCGGGCATTCGACTGTTGCAACTGGCTTTTTAATTCCTTAACCTGACTGGTGAGTTCCTTTAGCAGTGCCCGGATATCTTCCTGGGCGACAACAGGCTGCGCCAACAGTGCCAGCGACGCCGTCAACAATAAGGAGATGAGCGGATGTTGCTTCATTTTAAGTTCTCCTTTTGCAGTTTTCTAAACAGCGCGTGACACGACATGCAAGTAGTGTTCATCTGCTCCAGAATATTGGGGATGTCATCGATGCGTTTTTTTTCAGCCTGCTCCTGCAAGGTTTGGGTTTGTGCCCGCAGTTTGGCAACCAGCGCCAGAAAGGTGGTTTGTTCGGCAGCGCTAAGCTGCAACGCCGGCAGGGTTGATGGCAGGATGTCGATGGTTTTCGATAAGTCTTTAGCAGTGCTGAAAATTTGCACCGCATACCTGCGGCGTTCGGCATCCAGTTCAGGCTCGGTCAGAAAACGCTCCTGCATCAGGTTGTTCATTCGCCCCATCAGTTCACGCAGGCGACCATCACGAACGGCGTGCAGAGCGGGCTGCCCGGTTTCTTTGCGTCCGGCAGCGGTGATGACCGGGTGAGACGTGGAATCGGCACAAGACAGTAAGGTAAATAAAAAGGGGACAAGCAAAATCGGTCGAGTCATCGGAAATACCTTTTTTTCTTCTGGAGTAGATAATTATTTACTGTAGTCAAATTAAGAAAAAAAAGCGATATTTCAGCATCGAGTGCTAAGCAGAAAACCTTAGGGGGGGGGTAAAATCAATTTCCCTGAATCCGTTCGTGGTGAGCCTGTCGAACCAAAACATCCTTCGACAGGCTCAGGATTAACGCAGGATTCTAAAGCCTGAAAATTATTCGACATCCCTAATCAACGCCAGCATTTCATCCACTGACATTTTGCCACTTAATTCGCCGCCTTCCAGCAGGTTATTCGCCAAATCGCGTTTATGCCGATGCAAATCAATGATTTTATCTTCAATGGTATCTTTTGCCACCAAACGATAAATTGTCACCGGCCGTTTTTGTCCCATCCGGTGCGCCCGATCCGAAGCCTGATCTTCCACCGCCGGATTCCACCAAGGATCCATATGGATTACATAATCTGCCGCAGTTAAATTAAGACCGGAACCGCCGGCTTTCAAACTAATCAAAAACAAATCACCTTCACCGGCCTGAAACGCATTCACCGCAACCGTCCGTTTCGGTGCAGGCGTTGACCCGTCCAGATATTGATAGCGAATCTTCTTTTTATCCAGCAATTCCCGAATCACTTCCAAATGTCCGACAAACTGGCTAAACACCAAGGCTTTATGGCGATTGGAAATCAACTCTTCCACCAATTCTTCAAACGCTTCCAGTTTGGAACTGCCCAATGGACTTTCTGCCAGCACCAAACGCGGATGACAACAGGCGCGACGCAGCTTCATGATTTCCGCCAACACTTTTAAATGCTGTTGACCGGACGGCATGACATTGTTTTTCACATCCAGCATGGTTTGCACCGCATCACGCCGCAACGCTTCGTAAAAAGCCCGTTCCTCTGCACTCAGTTCAATATGCAGTGTGACTTCGGTACGCGCCGGCAATTCGGTCAGCACATCACTTTTCAAACGCCGCAAAATAAACGGTCGCAGCAATTTTTTCAGCCGCAGCTGTACGCCATGATCCTTGTTGTTTTCAATCGCGTTGGCATAATTGGCATTGAATTTTTGCAGCGAACCGAGCAAGCCCGGATTAATGAAGTTAAACAGATTCCACAATTCACCCAGATGATTTTCTATCGGGGTGCCGGTGGTAATCAATTTAAAATCCGCCTGCAACGACATCACCGCTTTTGAGCGTTTGGTCAGGGCGTTTTTAATCGCCTGCGCTTCATCTGCCACCAAAGTATGCCATTTTTTCTCCACCAACCGTTCGGCTTCACTTTGCAGCAGGCCATAACTACAGACAATCAAGTCAAATGGCCCGGCATTATCGAGCATTTGCTGGCGGTCACCGCTGCCGAACTGCATGGCATTCAGGGTCGGGGCAAAACGCTGGCTTTCTTCCAGCCAGTTCATGCACACCGAAGTCGGCGCCAGAATCAGGGTCGGTCCGTCACTGGCGCGGGACAAGATCATCGCCAAGGCCTGTACGGTTTTCCCCAGCCCCATATCATCGGCCAGACACGCGCCCGCGCCCCAATAAGCCAGGCGCCGCATCCAGTGATAACCTTCCAGTTGATAATCGCGTAACTCGCCCTGCAAGGTGGAAGGCAGTTCAGGAACTAATTCCGACATTTCCGACAGGCGTTTCACCTGATCCCGCCATTGTTTTTCGGCCTTAATCGGCATTCCTTCGGTGATTTCCTCCAAAGCTTGCGCTGCCAAGGCATGAAACCGCACTTTTTCGCCGTGCAGATCGCCAAGTCCGGCAAAATCATCCAGGCGGTTTCGCAGCTCTTGGGTTAGGGCGATAATTTGCCCGTCTTCCAGTTTTAAAAAGCGCCCGCGTGAATTTTTCAGCAATTGCAACAGATTTTGCATCCCCACAACCTGATCTTCGGCAATGGTCAAATCGCCTTCGACGCTAAACCAGTCTTTTTCTTTGCGAATCGAAAAGCGGGTTTGTGACAGCGTGACTTCGCGGCTGATTTTGATTTTTTTGCCCTTCGGCCATTCTATCACCACAAAATCCGGCAACCCCTGCAATTGCAATAACGCTTCCAGGGCCATTTCAGGGTCATCCATGATCCAGTTCAGCTCTTTTGAGCCGTAAAGCAGCGGACACAATTCCAGCATCTGATTCAGATAGCTTTTTTCCTGCTTGAAATCGCGGCTGGTCTGTAACTGTTTACCGTCAACCTCTGCCAAAACCGTAGCACCGCCTACACCCGGTTTATAAATGGGGCCGGCATCATTAAAAGGCTGGACAAAAATTTCAATCTGCAAACCATCGTTGACTGGCTGCAAATGAATATGCAGACGACTATCAACAGCAACCGTTTCTGCCAGGGTTGATTGGCCGCCAATATCGGACTGCACGGTCAAGGTTGAGGCAATCGAGGCAATGGAATCCAGCACTTGCTGGCGGGCTTTATTCGGCACGGTCAAGCCTTTGCTGCCCAGAATTTCCGCCACCTGCTGATGCTGTTTATTCACCTGATAAATCAAAATCCCGTCATTGGCGGTTCTTTCCAGCACCAGACCGGCATTGCTTCTGATTTGCGGCTGTAAAGAAATATGCAAGCTTTCGCCTTTTTCTTTCACCAATAACTGCGGCTGGGCAATTTTCAATTCCAGCGGATTGACATAATCATCGCGCTCAGCCCAATAAATGTTTGGATGTCCCACCGCAGCCAGCAGGGCTTTTTCCCCCACCAGATAAACTTCGCGCGGACGATAGCCGTAATAATCATGCTCAAGACCTACCTCAATCCGCATACAAATCTGTTTGTCCTGCTCGCTCAGATAGTCAAAATCGGCCAAATCCTCTTTCAAACGTTTTAAAGCGACGGCTTTACCTTTGGTCCAGCGGCCGTTTTTGCCCATTTTTTGCTCACGCGGCATTAAACTGAATTGGTCATGATGAAGACTAAACAGCCAGATCAGCCGCGATTCCCGATTTGCCAGTTCCTGAGTGTCTTTTTTCAGGGCATTTAATTGGGATAAAGCATTTAAAGCCCGCTCCCATGATTCCACGCGCGGCAACAAATCAATAATATCGCCCAGCGGTGAACCTTTATAGAGCGCGGCAATTTGCAGACATTGTTTGTCACTATGCCCAACCCGTTCCAATAATAATGAGCTGACCACCGCATACCATTTATAGCCACATTGATGAGCCTGTTTACAGAAGTTGCCTAAATGGCTTAAAAAATCAGGATGTTTTTTAACCAGCAAATCCAGGCCATCCAGCCAATATAAAAACAGGGTTTGAAACAAAACCGAATAAGGATTCTGGGTTTTTAATGCGGCATTATATTTCGGGAATAAAAAATCAGCTTTATCGAGGGTCAATTGCGCCTGATAAACCAGTAAGGCTTCCTCCAGCATTAAATTAATAAAAGAGAAAATATCGGCATTGGCTTTTCTAAAAAGTTCCAGTTGTTTTTTTAAAGAATTTAAATTGGCAGCGGTGCGGCTTTTTAATAAGGCCAGATAATAAAATTCGCCATATAAGCCGGTGATTATTACGCTGCGTTTACGGCTTTCTTTTTTAAATTCGGCAATATAACGATCATAATATTCAATCGCCTCATCATTGCGGTTTTGCAAAAAATGCAATGCCCCCAATAATTTAAGCTGCTGGCCGCTGGGTTCTTTATTCAGCCATTCTTCGGCATTTTCAAAATTGCCGCGCAGCAAACGCTGGGCAATTAAATCCCGTTGCACATATTTATCGGTTGAATCCGAAAAATACTTTTCCAGCAGCTGATATTGCAGGGAGCAGTCAATTAAACCGTCCTGGTTGGCATATAAATAATAATTTAACGCAGTAAAACGGATCCCTTCATGCAGTTGTAAAAACCACTCCTGATCCATGTCCTTAAAAAATAACCGGTCGAAGATTTTATTTAAATGTTCAGGAAAAGAATTGTGAATTTTCTCAAGGGTAAAAAGAAACTCCTCAAATTTGCCTAGATATAAATAAATCCGTAAAAACTTTAATTCATTTAATAAGGTAAAGCGGCTTTGAATAAAGTAAGAAGGCGGTGATGATTTAATCACTTCCGCCGCCAGTTTATTGAAAAAATCTTCTTTTTTAACCGCGATTTTAATTAAATCTTCAGCCGCTTCTTCCCGACAGCGCCAGCCTTCATGATTAATTTGTACCAAATCAGTTTTGTTTAATTTGGCTTTTAAGGTCGGGGTAATTTTATCAGCTACTTTCGCATCAACACAGCCTGATCTTTTTAACAACTGGGTTAATACGCTTTGCCCCATCGGCATTAAAATCACCGATAATGCTAAAACAATCAGCTGTTCGTCTTCGCTCAAAGCGTTAAATTGACTGAGTAATTTGCTATTTTTCATGCTGTGAAAAGAGTTTACGAGTTTTAAAATGCTAACAGCCTGACAATAAAATCTTTACCGTCAGGCTGTCCGGGGATAATCGAATATTGGCAATATAAGGCAGTTGCGATTAACTGCTTAAAGAGAGGCGGATTTGGGCAATTGTTTCTTCCGTTAAGGGCTGACGCTGATGATCCCACATTTCTCCGCCCAGTTTTGAGGCGACAAATTTAAAAGTTCTGATGAAATCATCAAATACGGCCACAGAATTATCAAGCTTGCTGGGCTGCATGAAAAACACAATGCCCGGACTGTGAAAGGCGGCCAGATTGGTACTAGGGAAAATTCCCGGTTTCACCATGCTGGCAACGCCGTAATCGACTAAGCGTCTGGCATCAAGACGCTCAAAAATTTGCAGGTTGCCATATTCCAGCCCGGCATCATCCAGCACTTCAAACAGTTCGGTACCGTTAAAGCCTTCTTCGCGGTCTGAGACAATGCTAAACTGGATAATCGACAGTTTTTTCATGGCCGGAGCAGCAGGCTTGCTATCAATGGGATCCTGATATTTTTCAGACACACTGTGATTGTGATTATAGTCGTCAAGTTCCTGGTCCAGTTCACTAACTTCATAGTCATTTTCGTTATACCCAAGCTCACTATGTTCCTCGCCCGACGAGTCTGGCGATAAGTCATCCAAATCGCCGTCACTGTGTTTGAGTTTTTCGTGCTGGATATAACTCCACGCTATCATGCCAAGAATGACAGCCAAGCCGATTGCAAATATTATGATTCTAAATAAGTCTTTGTCCATTAGTGTTCTGCCAATTGCACTGCGTCTTCAATATTAACAGCAACCATCCGCGACACGCCGGGTTCTTTCATGGTTACACCTGTGAGTTGCTCAGCAATTTCCATTGTCACCTTGTTGTGTGAAATAAACAAAAATTGCACTGATTCTGACATTTCTTCTACCATTTTTGAAAACCGCCCGACGTTTGCGTCATCCAACGGTGCGTCAACTTCATCCAGCAAACAAAACGGTGCCGGATTCAGCTCAAAAATGGAAAACACCAATGCCACTGCGGTCAACGCCTTTTCGCCGCCGGAGAGCAAATGAATCGAGCTGTTTTTCTTGCCGGGCGGTCTGGCAATAATGTTGACACCCGACTCCAGCAAGTTCTGCTCGGTCAACTCCAGATAAGCCTGCCCGCCGCCAAATAATTTAGGAAACTTAGTTTGCAGCCCTGTGTTTATTTTATCAAATGTTTCTTTAAAACGCAGACGAGTTTCACGGTCAATTTTGGCAATTGCCAATTCCAACGTCGCTAAAGCCTCGGTTAAATCTTTGTGCTGGGTTTCCAGAAACAAAGCCCGCTCCGACTGGGTTTTATACTCTTCAATCGCGGTGAGATTAATGGTTCCCAAGCGCTCAATGGCCTGGGTTAATTCCTCCAGGCGCTTTTTCCATTCTGTTTCTTTGGCTTGCGGCGGCAGATTTTTTAACACCGTTTCAATTTCGCTAACATTGCCTTCCAGCTGTTCAATCACGGTTTGCTGACGTACCTGATTTTCCTGCTCGGCAAAGCGGATTTTATCTAAATCCTGCTTGTGCTTTTCTAAAGCCTGCTGGGTTTGCTGCGTGGTTTTGGCCAGTTGATTAATTACCGTTTCCAGCTTCTGATAACTCAGGCGACACTGTGTTAATTGCTGTTCAACCTGCTGTTTTTGTGCCTGCACCTCTGTCAGAGCCTGCTTTTCATCTGTGGCCAGCGGCTTAAGCGCGGTCTGTTGTTGCTGCAATTCCTGCAAGCGCTGCCCAGCCTGCTGTTGCTGCTGGTGTAAACGTTCCAGCTGTTTTTGCCCGGCTTTTTCCGTGGAACGCGAGGCTTCAAGCTGTGATTGGAAGCCATGCAGTTGCTGCCGGGCTTCGTTCACTATCTGGTCAAGGCCATGCTGCTGATTTTGTAATTCACTGTTTGCCTGTTCCAGCGCGGTTTTTTGTCCGGTTAAATCGTCATTCTGCGCCATGGCATCCTGTTTTAATAGTTCGGCTTCGGCAATGGTTTGCGCATTTTCCTGCAAATGTTCCTTAACTTCGTCGATTTCGTGCCCTAGCTGCTTTAAGCGCTGGGCTTGCTGTTCAATGCGGGTTTGCGCCGCGCTGAGCCGGGCATTGGCACTGGAAAATTCTGCGGTCAAGTTTTTATCCTGTTGCAGCCAGTGGTCGCGCTGACCATCGAGACTTTTAACTTCGCTTTCCAACAGTTCGATTTGTTCTTCGCAGTCACCGATTTTTAATTCAACTTCTTCGCGCTGCTGTTTTAAAGATCGGCATTGTTGTTCACGCTGTAACACGCCGCTGTGATTGTCGGCTTTGGCAAAGGTTTTCAGCCAGTCCGGGCCGCACCAGTTGCCATCCAGAGTGATAATGGACTCGTGGGCTTGTAACTGCGGGCAATATTGCCGCGCGGTTTCTAAATTATCGGCGCAATAAATGCCGGTGATGAAAGAACTTAAATTGTAAGGCGAGGAAACTTTATCTATTAAAGGAGGCAGTGTAAGACCTTCCAGGTTTTTAAAAACTGGAAGGTCTGTGTGGGTTTCAAACAAAATGACCGCTTCATTTTCCAAGGCTGATAAATGCGAAATGGCTTTATCAACAGTGTCTAAGCAAACCGCTTCTAAATAATCGCTTAACACCACTTCCACCGCCAGTTCCCAACCGCTTTCAACCTGCAAAAACTCGGCTAAACGCGGATTATTTTCCAGCCCTGCCGATTTTAACCAGCTGAGCAGATTTTTTTTGTCTTTGCCCATTGCGTGCTGTTGCAACAATTCCAGCGAGGTGATTTTGCCGCTCAGGTTTTGCAGTTGCGAGCGCGAATCGTGCAATTGCTGATGCAGGGTTTTCAGCTGTTGCCGCTGTTTCTGGCTCTGTTGCTGACTGCCGGCCAGTTGCATGGCGACAATTTCGCGCTGCTCTTCAATCTCGGCCAGAGTTTCCGCCAGCATTTCCAAATCCAGTTGCGCTTGGGCGGCGGATAATTCCTGTTTTTGCTGCTGCAATTTTTCCAGCCGCACCGATAACTGGCGGTTATGCACTTCCAGCTGATTAATTTTCGCCTGCTGCACTTCAATCTGCTGATGCTGTTTAGAGTTGGCGGCAAGATACTGTTCCCACTGTTGCTGCCACACGCCGCGCTGCTGCTGTCCGTGCTGCTGGTTTTCAAGCACCTGTTCCAGCCGCTGTTCTGCTACTGCCAGACTTTCAACCAGTTCTTCCTGGGTTTGTTTAAGCTCTTCTAATAGCAATAATTCCTGGCTGTATTCGTTGGCAGTAAGTTCGGCCTGTTGCTGCAAACGGCTGATTTCAACTTCGGTCTGCTGCTGATTTTGTTGATGGTGGGCAATCGCCTGTTCCAGACGGCTGACTTCATTAGCCAGTTGATAATATTCCGCCTGCACAGTTTCCAGTTGCTGTTGCTGCGTTTTTTGTTCGCTGCGTTTGGCTTCTAAGGTTTCTTCGCTGTCTTTATGCAAGGCAAACAGGCGGTTATGCTCATTGGCAACGGCTTCCAGCTGGGTTTGCAGTTTCTCGCTAATGCGTTGATGCTCCTGCCAGCGCATCGCCAGAAGTTCCAGTTTAATCTGGCGCTGCTGTTTTTTTAACTCGATATATTTTTCTGCGGTTTTGGCCTGTTTGTGCAGATTTTTTAGCTGTGTCCCGACTTCCTCGCGTAAATCCTGCAAGCGGTCCAGATTTTCGCGGGTGTTGCTCATCCGCTGTTCGGTCTCAGAGCGGCGTTCCTTGTATTTGGAAATCCCCGCCGCCTCTTCAATGTGGATGCGCAAATCTTCCGGCTTGGCTTCCACCATTCTGGAAATCGTGCCTTGTTCAATAATCGCGTAACTGCGCGAACCTAAGCCCGTGCCTAAAAACAGGTCGGTAATGTCTTTGCGGCGGCAGCGCGTGCCGTTGAGGGAATACAGCGACATGCCGTCGCGGCTGACCTGGCGCTTGATGGCCAGTTTTGCATATTGCGAATATTCGCCGCCGACCTTGCCTTCGCTGTTATCAAACAACAGTTCCACTGTTGCCATCCCGACCGGTTTGCGGGTGGATGAGCCGTTAAAAATCACATCGGCCATATTGCCGCCGCGCAAATGTTTGGCCGAGCTTTCGCCCATTACCCAGCGCACCGCGTCAATAATGTTGGATTTGCCGCAACCGTTGGGGCCGACAATCGCGGTCAGGTTGCCGTGAATCGGAATAACGGTTTGGTCAACAAAGGATTTAAACCCTGAAAGTTTGATTTTTTCCAGTTTCATAACTGGTAGAATACGCCTTTAAATGATTTTATCGAACCGGGTATTATTCACGATATTCGGTTGATATTGTACTTTTTTATTCTCAATCTGTGATTTAAACCATAATGACTACTCAACCAAGTAAAGACCTGGAAACTTTTCCTAATCCGCAACCGCAACGCGATTACACCATCCGCATTGATGTGCCTGAATTTACCTGCCTGTGTCCGAAAACCGGTCAGCCGGATTTTGCCACGATTCATATTGAATATGTGCCGAATCAATTGTGTGTGGAGTTGAAAGCCTTGAAGCTTTATATGTGGGCGTTTCGGGAGCAGGGGGCGTTTCATGAGGCGGTGACCAATGAAATGCTGGATGATTTGGTGAGAGTGACTGCGCCGCGTTTTATGCGGATCAGAGCGGTTTTTAATGTGCGCGGCGGGGTTTACACCACGGTGATTGTTGAGCATCGCGATCCAAGCTGGCCGATTCCGGCGGTCGTCAGTCTGCCTTAAGTTTTTCATCAATCCCTTGTCAGATTTGGATGTTTGATGGGGGATTTTTAGTTGCGTTATCTTTCAAATCTACACCCGCCAAAAAACTCTTATGACATCCACGCCCCAACTTCAAACCATTCTCAAAGATTCTGCTTATAAACTGAAGCAATTTAGTGAGGCGCAAATTCAAGCTTTAGAAAACAGCATTATTATCAAACAAGTACGCGATAAAGCCACGCCTTATATTGTCTGTTTAGTGGGCTTTGTTGCACAAATCAAATTTGTTCCAAGCCTCCCCAACCCCAAAACAGTTT
>CAIQWF010000243.1 GCA_903875455.1 uncultured Pseudomonadota bacterium | reverse complement strand
CTGAACGGAGTTTAAGCCATGAAAAAATTTATTAATTCAGTTGATACACTGCTTGATGAAAGCCTGAACGGTTTTGCCAAAGCCCATGCCGATATTGTGCAGTTTAATCAGCAACCCCATTTTGTAAAGCGTGCAACCCCCACTCGTTCAGGAAAAGTGGCATTAATTTCCGGTGGCGGTTCAGGCCATGAGCCACTGCATACCGGTTTTGTCGGCTTGGGAATGTTGGATGCGGCCTGTCCCGGACAGGTTTTTACTTCACCTACCCCGGATCAAATGTTGGAGGCGGCACAAGCCGTCGAAAATGATGGCGGGGTGTTGTTCATTGTGAAAAACTACGCTGGCGATGTGATGAATTTTGAAATCGCCGCTGAAATGTTGGAATGCCCGAATGCCACCGTTTTAGTTGCTGATGATGTTTCGCTGCCCAAAAATCACAGCATTGGTCGCCGCGGCGTTGCCGGAACCCTGGTTGTGGAAAAAATAGTCGGCGCAGCGGCAGAACAGGGCTTTGATCTGGCTGCTTGCAAAGCCTTGGGTGATAAAGTCAGTGCTAATACCGCATCAATGGGTTTGGCGTTGAGTAGTTGCACTGTTCCGGCTTTGGGCAAACCCACGTTTAACCTGGCTGATGACGAAATTGAAATGGGAGTTGGGATACATGGCGAGCATGGCCGGCAAACTCAAAAACTGGGCACGGCTACAGAAATGGTTGAGCATTTAATCAACGCCATTATTGAAGACTTACAACCTGAAAAAAACAGCCCGGTTTTACTGCATATCAACGGTTTTGGTGCCACACCGTTAATGGAACTGTATCTGGTCTATGAAATTGCAGCAGAGTTTTTACATCGGTACGGCATAGTTGTGATGCGTTCGCTAGTCGGTAATTACACCACTTCGCTGGATATGGCGGGCTGTTCGGTCACGGTCAGTTTAATGGATGACGAATTGCTGGCGTTATGGGATGCTCCGGTTCATACTGCCAGTTTACGTTGGCACTGCTAAATAGACGATCTCATCGGGCAGCAGCGGTGATAGCAAAATGATAATTTTAGGGAGTTTAGGATAAATAATGAATCCGCAAGCAAAAGTATTCATATCCCGATTGAGCTTGTTTTTGCTGATGGGCGGCGGTTTCTCAGTTTACGCTGCCGACCCGTCACCTCCTGATGCCGGACTGCTGATGCGTGAAAACCGGGTTGCTCCTTTGCCGCCAAAACAACAAGCTCAGCCTGAGGTAGAATCTCCCGCTCAGGTAAAACCGCAAATGCAACCACAAAATAACTTGCACGTTACGGTTAAAAAATTTCTGTTTAGCGGCAATACCCAGTTTAGCAGCCTTGAACTGGAAGCGTTATTAAACTCTTATACCGGACATGAAATAGGCTTTAATGACCTGCAAGCAGCAGCTGAGATAATTAGCAAACATTATCGCAGCGCCGGTTTTTTTCTGGCTTCTGCTTATCTGCCTCAGCAGTCAATTAAACAGGGGCAAGTTGAAATTGCCATTCTCGAAGGTCAGCTGGATAACAGGCATTTAACCGCTGACACCATTCAGGCGATTGGCGAACTGCGCCTTAATAAAGCCGTACTGCAAGCTTTTCTTGATAGTCACGCAGAAAACGAAATCGTCACAGAAGCTGAAATGAACCGTCTTAGTTTGCTGATTAATGATTTACCCGGCATTGAAAGCAAAGTGGTACTGGCTCCGGGCAGCAGAACCGGCACCTCATCGTTAAGTCTTAAAGTACGGGAAGAACCTTTGCTTAAAGGTTATTTATCTGCCGATAATCACGGCCTGTATTCAACCGGTTATTATCGCTTTGATGCAGGTATCAGTCTTAATGATCTGACAGGTTACGGCGACCAGCTGAATTTGCGGGCACAATCCACCGAAAGCGGCGGCACAGTGTCGGGCTGGGCTGATTACAGTGTACCGATAAATGGCTACGGCACACGCTTTGCGATTAACCTTTCAGAACTGCATTACAGTCTGGGCCGCTCTTTTAAAAGCCTGAACGCACATGGTATCGCCCGCACCGTTGGCACTTCCTTGATTCATCCTTTCTGGTTATCACGCAATGGCCGATTAACAGGCACTGCGCATTATGAACATCGCTGGATGCAGGATAAGGCTGGCAGTTTCTCTGATACTGACCGCGAACTTAATGTGATGAGCTTTTCCTTCTCCGGCAACCTTTATGACCAGCTGTTTAATCTGAGCGGAATGACGCAAGCCTATATCAACGTTTCTGCCGGTGAAGTCAGTTTCAACAATAAAACCGCATTTGATAGTGACCAACGTCCCGGCAGCATTAAAAGCAACGGCGGTTATCACAAATTCGCCTGGCAATTAAGCCGCACTCAAAACATCATTGAAGATTTTAGTTTGTTTGCCAATTTTCAGGGGCAAGTCGGCAGCAAAAATCTTGATACCTCTGAACAAATCAGTTTGGGCGGCCCCAATGCGATCCGCGCTTATCCAGTGGGCGAAGGCAGCGCTGATGAGGGCTGGCTGTTTAATGGTGAAGCGCGTTACCACATCCCCAATCCCTCTAATGTGCCCGGATATTTGCAATTCATTGGCTTTATTGATGCCGGCTTTTCCAGAGTCAACGCTAATCCTTTACCCAATGACATGCACAACTCACGACATTTAGCCGGCTATGGGTTTGGCATCAACTGGCTGGAAGTGAGCGGATTTAATTTACACACCAGTATTGCCTGGCGCGATACCAAAAAACTCCCCCTTTCTGATAGCAGCGCCGACGGCCCGATGATGTATTTTCAATTGAGCAAGTCTTTATAAAATGGCGTTATTATCAAACGTCATTTGCACTGAAAACATCGAAGCAAACCAATAAGTTTATTTTTCTTTTTGCTCCTTATTTTCCTCAACCGCCAGCGGTTTCTTTTCAAGAACACGCTCTTTCCATAAACCTTCGGTAGAAAAACACCGCCAACCCCATTTCAGCCAGTTCAGCAATGCCATCGCCAGCCACAGCGACCAGCACAGCATCAAAACCCGATACGCCATAATCGGCAAAGAAATCACCGTAGTGATCGGCAACTGTGCGGCACTTCGGTCCTGATACCAGTTCAAACTGAACATTGAAGACTGGTTGCCGGCAATCTGCATATTCGGTGCCCCCAGCAATCCCTGTTTTACCGCAGTGAACAGCAATGATAACGAAATCAGGGTCAAAAAAATCAAACCAATCTGCATGGCATTAAAATAAAACGTCCGCTGCGGAAACTGTTTTGCCCGAATCCCCAACACCATAAGCCAGGCTATCACAATCAAAGCTGACTCCAGATCAATCTGACTTAAGCCGATCAGCAATAAAAACCATTGCCAATGTTTCAAAGGTGTCGTTTCAACTTTGCTTAAGCCGACAGAAACAATGGTAATTACTACAATCACGCCCCAAAACAGCACCGCCGGCCCAAAACGCGGCCCAGCTGTGACTAATACCCATCTATCTTCACCCAAGCGAATATTGATCTGACTGTTAACGCTGTCAGTTCCCAGATTGAGAACCGGACTGCGCAGCAGATTGGATTGCTCCAGCATTTGCTGCCAGTTAAGCGTTACCCGCTGTTCACCGGGTTTAATCGGCAAGGTCACTGCGCTGCCTTTTTGCCGAATCGGCTGAGTTAAGCCATCAATCAACACACTTTGCAACTCGGCTTTTTCCGGTAAGGTAATGGTATGTTGCGTACCTTTAGAGCTACGGATTTTCAATTCCAGACTGCCATCCTGCGAACGCTTGCCCGGTGTCAGTTGTAAATGACTGCTGTCAATCGTTAAAGTTCTGCCCTCTATCGCATTGGGGCGGGTAATATTCAGCGTGACTTTTTCGCCCGGCCAGGGTCGCCATTCCGGTAGCCAATAGCCTTCCTCATCCTGATGATGCACCACCGAAATTCCGCCGGTTTGCAAATGCCAGATTGGACTGACATCTGCCCGCCAGATTTCCGTCCATTGACTGGTTTGAGTGGCGGTCAATTCAATTTGCGGAACTTTTTCCAGAATCGATACCCATTCAAAACTTTCCTGATTGGCAGACATGCTGACCAGCACTTTGCCGTTTTTCACCCGAACTTCCGGGGTAGTGACCGATTCGCCTTTTAACAGCGGCAGCTCCACCAACACCGCAGAATCCGTAACCATCGCCCGATTAATCCGGGTAGTCAACCGCCAATCCAGCCCCAGTTCCAAGGTACGCTCAATAGTGATAAACGCCGGTAATGCGCCCTGTTCTAAAGTCTGCTTGGGATTTTGTTTTTGTGAATCGGTTTGCACCCGATTAAATTGCAACTGGTTTTCCGCCTCACCGTTTTCATGAATACCTTCAACCAACCACCCCGTTGCCGTGCTACTGACATAATGCGGTTTTAAAGGTAACGGCAAGGTAAATTTGGTATGTTCAGGATTAATCCCGGACATCAGCACCTGATGTTCACCCGCCGCCACATTCAGCCACAACGAACCACTTTCATCCCGCAACATGGCGGTGGCAATTTTGCCGTCCACGCTAACCTGATTTGGAAACCATTCTTTGTAACGGGCTGGTAGCGGCAACGCGACATTTTGCTGGGCATGAACCTGTAACGACAGCGTCATTTTTTCCGGGGTAATCGCCACTTTCATCGCCGGAATTTCTGCACAGTTTGGCAAACAGTCAGGAGCTTCGGTAATGCGGTTTTTGAGTTGATCTAATATCGCCTGATCTGGAAAATCGGCGTAAGCGTTGTCAGTCGGCAACGCAGTTAATGGCAAAATGCTCAACCAGATAAAAATGGGCAGAATTGCTTTAAAGTTGATTTTTTTCTCCCAGCCAAACATTAACGCCGATAACACCAGCACAATAATCACCCGCACAAAATTCAGCAGCATGGTCGCCGTAGGACTGAGATACCAGAAGCGTAAGATTTGCTCACTGTTTACCGAACCATTCCACGACAATTGCACCTGATTCCATTCCCATTGCGGCGAACCTAAACCGGTTTGCACATTGGCATTCGGGTCAATTCGGTTAAAGTTTTGTGATTTCTGCGCATAATAATCGGATTTTCCTTTCGCTTTCGGCATCACCAGACTGCGCCGACTCATCACCGACTTCTCGGCTTTTTCGCTTTCCAGTTTCTCCATTGCCGATTTTGCTTCAGCCATCTCCGCTGATCTCATTTTCACGCTGTTTTGCACCTGCTGCTCCTGTGCCGGAACAATTGCCCCATATCCAGGGGCGGCAGCATCCGCAGCCGGGGCCGCTTCTTCCATCATTTTTTCATCCATCGGTGCAGGAGCAGCAGGGGCCATTGCCGGCATATTTGCCCCTTCATCGACACGGGAAACATTATAATCAGCCTGCGCAGTAGGAGAGCCGCTGATTTGCTGCCAGGGTTTTTCCAGTTGCGGGTAAATGCCCATCCGCACCTGATCAATTAAAAATGGAATCACAATCAGCACCAACACCAGCCAGCAGGCATTGCGATACCATCTGACAAATTTTAAAATTTTTCCCTCCGGCAACACTTTAATCAATGCCAGCGCTACCAGAATATTCAGCCAGACATATTGCGGAGCCGCCGCTTCGTGCCAGATTAACGCCAGACAAACCAAGGCAAATCCGCCCCAATAAATCCCCCAGAGATGGCTAATAGCCAAGGCAGCAATCAACACCAAAAACAAGTCCAGCAAGGTCCAGTTGGAAATCCAGCAATTCGGGTCATTGTCTACACCGGTAACCGCCAATAATCGCCAGCCGGGCGGTAGCCGCAATGTCGCCGTAACTTGGTGAAAACTTTGTTCCCAACCTACCGCACTCATTTTGCCGATATCTCCCAGATAACGGCTATCCGCTTTCAAGGTTAATTCTCCTTTCCGTACTTCCACGCCTTGATAGGGAGAGCCTTCGATTTGGGTAATCAGCTGGTTTTCACCATTCAGTTTGACTTGTCCCAACTGATTTTCCGACAGCGCATTTAAACGCCAACCATTGGTCATTTTGCCACTGATATTGTCCTGAATGGTGTAACCGTTACCTTCAAAATCGAGCCATAATTCCCGATTCAGCACCAGATTATTGGGTTCAGGTTCAGGGTCGCCGCGCCGAATCACTTTCAGTCCCATCGTTTCACCTTGCAAAACCTGAAACGCTGGTAAAGTTTTCCACTCATCCGGCAGATTGGTTTGACTGGGATCAACCGGTTGCAGGTTTTGTACTTCCACCAGCCGTTGATAAGGTTGAGCGTTGAAAACCCAGATTTCCGATTCCGGCCAGGTTTTGTCCTTGAATTTCAGGCTCACTTCGTTGACGGGTTTGGGATGGCGGGCGTATAACTCAATATGCCAGCGACCGGGACGCACTTGCAGCGATAACGAACCATCCGTTTCAATTTTGGCAGGCAGCGGGCTTTGCAATTTAATCGGGATAAATTCAGCCAGCAGTGCATGAGGCAATTTGATTTCCCGTTGCTGTCCTGAAACTTCCAGTTCCAAAAAAGTGGTCAATTGCAGCGGCACATCATCATTGACTTGCCGGAACACCTGCAAATCCCACTTGTTTTCAACCGCTTCCAGCTTTTTCTGCCCGACATCACTTTCTTTCAGCCAGATTGCCCCGTCTTTAATCGCCGGAAACGCCACCGCTTTGCCGTTGATACTCAAATCAACCACGCCGCTATTCTGTGGAATAATCAGGCTTTCAGGAATACTGTCCCAGAAAAAACTACCTTTGATTTCATAAACACCGGAGCCAAGTTTCACCATCGGAATCCCTTGCCGGTTCATCACCAGCACCGGTTTATCATTGGCAGTGACCGCTTGCGGCCAAAATTTATCGCCGCCGGGCAAAGCCAGCCAATCTTCTTTATAAACCTGCCAGTTGCTGTTGAATTTTCCCTGCTTCGCACTGAGTTCCAAACCTAAATGCGCAGGCCAGGCACAACGTTTTTGCTGATAGCTGTAATACCAGAACGGGCATTGATAATCCTGTACATCCAGCAACGCCCAGTTTATCCAGGGCTTCAAATCTTGCGGCACATTCTCCGGTTTAAGCGGTGTGGCCTGGGCAAAGGATAGCGGCAAAATCAGCAACAGAAATAAAGCGATAATTCGACACATAACGTACTCCTGAACAGAAATCTGAATAGTTAAAGTGTAATCCTATCTAATGTGAGTGACTAGTGCAGACTGTTAAAATCAGCTTGCGCTTGTAGCGGGAATTTAGGTATTACCGCAGGGGGTTATATCGAAGACAATATGAATAGTGGCAATGTTGCCAGAAACGATATTCACGCCCGTTTATCTTCACAAACAAAGAAATCCGCAAAATTGTGCTGCATCCTGATATAGTTTGATAACTGCGAGTCCAAATAACTCTCACGCCAAAGCATTGGCACAATCTAACACCCAGAAAAATCAAGAGAACACCGTGCAGAATTCAGAACAAATCAATCAATTAAAAAACCTGGTCCAGGACTGCCTGGATGAAGCGACAAAACAGGGTGCAACCGCTGCGGAAGCCGGATTAAGCGTAGGAAACGGCCTGTCGGTTTCCGCCCGTTTAGGCGATGTGGAGAACATTGAATACGACTGCGACCAAGGCTTGGGGATTACGGTCTATTTTGACAAACGCAAAGGTTCAGCCAGCAGCACGGATTTATCGCCGGAATCGATTAAAAAAACCGTTTCCGCCGCTTGCAGCATTGCCCGCTTTTCCAACGAAGACCCATTTTCCGGCCTGCCTGACAAGAACATGCTCGCCACCGAGTTTCCTGATTTAGACCTGTATCATCCTTGGGATATTGATGCCGAACAGGCGATAAAATTGGCGATTGAATGTGAAACGGCCGCACGTTCCTATCACAGTGAAATCAGCAATTCCGAAGGCGCGTCGGTAAACAGCCATCAGGGAATTAAAATTTTCGGCAACACCTTGGGTTTTTTGCAAGGTTACCAAAGTACCCGCCATTCTTTAAGCTGTTCGGTAATCGGCCAACGTGGCGAGGCCATGCAGCGTGATTACTGGTATAGCGTGGCCAGAAGTGCAGCAGATTTGGAAACCGCTGCCACCGTTGGTGAAAAAGCGGCAATGCGTACTGTAAAACGCTTAGGCGGACGCTGTCTCAGTACTCGCGTTGCCCCGGTATTGTATTCAGCTGAAATGGCCGGCAGTTTGCTGGGGGCGTTAATGGGCGCAATCAGCGGTAGCAGTTTGTATCGCAAATCCTCGTTTTTATTAGACAGCTTGGACAAACAGATTTTGCCGGATTTTATTCGCATTCACGAACAGCCACTGTTAAAAAAAGCTTTGGGCAGCGCAGCGTTTGATGGTGAAGGCGTGGCAACGAAAACCCGTGATATTGTCAGCAACGGCATTTTAAGAAGTTATCTGCTCAGTACTTATTCAGCCCGAAAACTGGGAATGCAAACTACCGGTAATGCCAGCGGCGTGCATAATTTGACGATTGAGCCAGGCGCGGATGATTTTGAAGCCATGTTAAAACGCCTGGGAACAGGCTTGCTGGTGACAGAATTAATGGGGCAAGGTGTAAATCGGGTTACCGGTGATTATTCACGCGGTGCGGCAGGCTTTTGGGTGGAAAACGGTGTGATTCAATATCCGGTCGAGGAAATCACCATTGCCGGCAATCTGAAAGATATGTTTAAAAATATTGTCGCGATTGGCAATGACGTCGATTATCGCGGTAATATTCGCACCGGTTCAATTCTGATTGAGCAAATGTCAATCGCCGGCGAGTAGAAAGCTTTTAAATAACCACCAGCGCTAAAAGACTGGTGGTTTTCATTCGCTCTGTGACAACACAGGGTTTTATTTTGCTTCAGCTTGAATACGGCTCACGGCATCACGGGCCAGCACACTCAACTCCGCACCGTCTTTTTGTGCATAATCCAGCAATGCCCGCAGCATTCGTGGCTCCCATGTATGAGTGATATGATCTTTCACGCCAATAGCAGCAATATTTTTATCGCTTTCTGAATCAAAGAAATTGCTAATATCGTTAGCCATTTTTATCAATCTTTCTACTTTCATAATAATATTTTACCAGGGTAAGTTAATGATTCAGGCGTTGGCCGTGACTGTAAACGACATGCTTATCGCCGCGAGCAAAACCAACTAAAGTTACGCCCGCTTCTTCTGCAAGGCGAATTGCCAAACCGGTCGGGGCGGAAATGGCAACTAATAAGCCAATGCCCATAAAAGCGGTTTTTTGTACCATTTCATAACTGGCGCGGCTGGTGACAATGACAAAGCCTGTGTTTACATCCCGCCCTGTGCGACACAGTAACCCAAGCAGCTTATCCAGCGCATTGTGTCGTCCCACATCTTCACGAATATCAACAATCCCACGCTCAGGCTCAACCCAGGCGGCAGCGTGAATGGCTCCCGTCAACTGGTTTAAAGATTGTTTGTGATGCAATTCAGCTAAAGCTGAGCTCAACTGTTCTGAGGTAAGGCTAATGTTACTATTAACGGAAGCAGGTTGGCGGATAGCCTGTTTCAAGGTACTCGCACCGCATAATCCACAACCGGTACGCCCGGTTAAATTACGGCCTTTATCTGCCAAACATTGAAAGCGTTCATCGGGGATTTTCACCTGTACTTCGATGCCGTTAGCGCGTTGATAAACCCGGGCCGATAAGAACTCTTTCGGGCTGCGGATAATGCCTTCGGTCATGCTGAATCCTAAGGCAAAATCTTCCAGATTGGTTGGGGTTGCCAACATCACTACATGAGAAATACCGTTATACATCAGTACAATCGGCACTTCTTCGGCAACATAATCCTGTTCGTGACTGTGTTGGCTTCCTTGCCAACGATCTACCATGCGCTGCTGGTAATTTGTCCAGCCTAGCTCCGATATTGAGTCCAAATCAAAATCTGGACTTGGACTCATCGGAACATCAGGCATTTTGCTGGGCTGCTTCCAGCAATTCCAGTTGTTGCTCACTGAAATCAGCATAGCTTTGTTGCCATGCTGAAGGGTGCATGACTTTGGTGATTTGTACAGCAGTGACTTTATATTCAGGACAGTTAGTAGCCCAGTCAGAATTGTCGGTGGTAATCACGTTTGCGCCTGATTCAGGGAAATGGAAGGTGGTATAAACCACTCCCGGTTGCACTCTCTCAGTCACTAAAGCGCGTAACACGGTTTCACCGGCGCGACTTTTTATCCCAACCCAATCACCTGTCACCACTCCACGGTCTTCGGCATCATGTGGATGAATTTCCAGACGGTCTTCAGCGTGCCATGCCACATTATCCGTACGACGGGTTTGTGCGCCAACGTTGTATTGCGACAAAATCCGGCCGGTAGTCAGAATTAATGGGAACATCGGCGTAATTTTTTCTGCGGTTGCCACATATTCAGTCAGCATGAACAAACCTTTGCCGTTATCACGCAAGAAATGCTCAGTGTGCATAATTGGCGTACCTTCCGGGGCTTCGTCATTGCAAGGCCATTGCACACTACCCATTTCATCAATTTTTGCGTAGCTGATGTTGGTAAAGCTGGGCTTCAAGCTGGCAATTTCATCCATAATTTCAGATGGATGGCTGTAGTTCATTGAATACCCCAAGGCATTCGATAGCATTTGTGTGACTTCCCAATCAGCATAACCTGCCAATGGTTTCATCACTTTCCGCACAGGGGAAATGCGCCGCTCTGCGTTGGTAAACGTACCGTCTTTTTCCAGAAATGACGATCCGGGCAAGAACACATGCGCAAACTTGGCCGTTTCATTCAGGAAAATATCCTGCACAATCACACATTCCATCGCCCGTAATGCCGCATGAACATGTTTGATGTCCGGGTCAGATTGGGCGATGTCTTCACCTTCACAATACAAGCCCATGAAACTGCCATCGAGAGCCGCCTCAAACATGTTGGGAATCCGCAAACCCGGTGCACCGCTTAATTTGACATTCCATGCGCCTTCAAACAAAGTTCGGGTAGCCACATCGGCAACATTGCGATAGCCAGGAAACTCATGCGGGAATGAACCCATATCGCAAGAACCTTGGACGTTGTTTTGTCCGCGTAATGGATTAACACCTACGCCGCTACGTCCCAAATTGCCGGTTGCCATTGCCAGATTAGCAATGCCAATGACAGAAGTTGAGCCCTGACTATGCTCAGTGACGCCTAAGCCATAATAAATTGCACCATTGTTTTCGGTCGCATAAAGTCTGGCTGCGGCTCTGACTTCAGCAGCAGGAACGCCGGTAATAGATTCAGACGCTTCGGGAGAATGATGCTCTTGCGCAATAAATTTACGCCATTTTTCAAACGAGGCAACATCACAACGCGCTTTTACAAAAGCTTCATCCACCAGATTTTCAGTGACAATTGTGTATGCCAGCGCATTGATTAATGCCACGTTAGTGCCGGGACGTAATTTCAAATGATGATTGGCATGAACATGTGGAGAGTTTTTCACTAAATCAATTTCGCGTGGATCAACCACAATCAGCTTCGCACCTTGACGCAAACGTTTTTTCATCATCGAGCCAAACACCGGATGACCGTCAGTTGGATTGGCACCGATGACCATAATCACATCAGAATCCATCACTGAATCGAAATCCTGAGTACCGGATGCTTCACCAAAGGTTTTCTTTAAACCGTAGCCTGTTGGCGAATGGCAAACGCGGGCACAGGTGTCAACGTTATTGTTACCGAAACCGGCACGAATCAGTTTTTGCACTAAATAGGTTTCTTCATTGGTACAACGTGATGAAGTAATGCCGCCAATAGAGTCTTTGCCGTATTTGCCCTGGATACGTCTTAACTCGGAAGCCGCGTAAGCAATCGCCTCTTCCCAGCTCACTTCTTGCCAGGGGTCGTTAATGGATTTACGAATCATCGGTTTAGTGATGCGGTCTTTGTGGGTTGCATAACCAAACGCAAACCGACCTTTCACGCAGGAATGGCCATGATTGGCTTTACCATCTTTGTTTGGCACCATCCGAATCACTTGTTCGCCTTTCATTTCCGCACGGAAAGAACAGCCGACACCACAATAAGCACAAGTTGTAACAATCGCATGTTCAGGTTGACCGTGGTCAATCACCGATTTTTCCATTAAGGTAGCCGTTGGGCAAGCTTGTACGCAGGCACCACAGGAAACGCATTCAGAATCCATAAACGCTTCATTTTGTCCGGGAGAAACTTTGGAGTCAAAACCGCGACCATCAATGGTCAAAGCGAACGTGCCCTGTGTTTCTTCGCAGGCCCGCACACAACGTGAGCAAACAATACATTTACTCGGATCAAAACTGAAATAAGGATTGCTTTGGTCTTTGACCGCATTCAAATGGGTAGTGACAGGTTTGTAGCGCACTTCACGCAAACCGACGGCTCCCGCCATATCCTGCAATTCGCAATCGCCGTTTGAAGAACAGGTTAAGCAATCCAGTGGATGGTCAGAAATATACAATTCCATTACACCGCGCCGCACATCCGCAAGCTTTGGGTTTTGGGTGACAACTTTCATGCCTTCAGCAACCGGTGTCGTACAAGAAGCAGGCATTCCGCGTCCACCTTCAATTTGCACTACACACAAACGGCAAGAACCAAACGGTTCGATGCTGTCGGTGGCGCAAAGTTTAGGAATTTCAATGCCGATACTCGCTGCCGCCCGCATAATAGACGTGCCTGCTGGAGCTGTGACTTTGAAACCATCAATTTCGAGGCTGACATTTGTAGTTGAGTTGCTGGCGGGTGTGCCAAAATCTTTTTCTTTATTCATGCTCATGGTGGTTTCCTCGTAATCCAGCGGGTCGCTTTATCAGTGTAATTAATCGCTTAACTATCTATGTTCAATGAGTGTGAAGCGTGTTAATTCCACATAATCGTATTTATTAAAAGCTGTTGTAATTAGTAATAAATTTTTTATAAATAATGCACTAAGTTCTTTATTGGTAATATTTCCTGTAGAAACTAACAACAATTTATAAGGTCTTTTTGTAATTAAAAATGAATCAACAAAATCAGCGTCTTTAGTAATCACAATTCGCTGCTCACGTTCTGATATATCATTTATTTGCGCATCAGAAGTTCGATTGCCATTTTCTAAATCTAGGGTATGAACCGCATCATAACCGTGATGTTGTAATAAAAAACTTAAATGGCGTGGCAAATGTGCATCAACTAAAAACTTCATGCCGCTAATTTTTCGATGCGTTTTATTTGCGTTAAACGCGCTGCAAAATTTAATGCGGCGAAAATATCTTCCTGTTCTAAATCTTCGTAATCTTCAAGAATTTCGGAAACTGTCATTCCTGAACTTAACCATTCTAAAATAATTTCAACTGGATAACGCAAACCACGAATGCACGGTTTGCCGTGACAGATTTCAGGATTAAGAGTGATTCGGTCAAATTGTGATTTCATTCAATAAACCCATTTTGATAATTGTTTGTAAATCTTATTAATTCAGCAACAGATTTTAAATGATAAACATCTTTTTTATGCGTTGTTATTTTTCCAGCTATCAAGAGTAAAAAAACTACCTTTACTAAAATCTACCTTACATCCTAAGCTATCCAAAATCTTTATACTTTGTTGTGCGGTGTCAGGTGGAGTCTTTTGAGCTGTATTAGGAGAAAGATTATATTTAGATTTGGTTCGATTAATTATGTCTTGAGAGTTTTTTTGAGTGCCAAAAACTTTTATAGCTTTATTCAGTTCTTTTGCCGCAGATTTGTTACCTGATTCTATTAGTTCTTTAGCGAAAGCTAAAACTAAAGGGTTCTCACCAAAATAAGTTTCCAAAAACTCTTGTTCTAACGTGTTGGCAATCTTGATTCGCTCTTCAAACAGTTTAGATTCTATCAAATACGCTCTATAGGCATATCCAATCTTCCATGACAACTTTGATAATCGTTTTTCTAATTCTAAAATGTCGGGATAGTATTCTATTACTGTATCCCAATCGCTTTTTAGCGGGTCATAGCTTGGCTTCTCATTTTCAGACTCATCATAAGAATCGTTTTCCTTCATTTTGGCTTTATGTAGACTATCGTATTCTTTCCTCTTAAGCGGATCAGAAAGAATACTGTATGCCTCATTGATTTCTACCATTCTTTGATGCGCTTCAGTTTTATCCCCCGCATAACGATCAGGATGATAAATTTGAACTAAAGCTTTATATGCGGCTCTAATAACAATTAATTCTACAGAAGGAATAACGCCTAAAATGCTGTAATAGTTTTTGTTAATGTCCACTTTATGCTGCCATTGCCAATTGTGGCTTCGAGATAGGTTTTGGAAGTTCCCGTCCCATCGCTACCCACGCTTCCAACCACGCATTAACTGCATCATTCATTTCCTCAATTGCTTCAACAGGGGTGTTACCAAACGCACTACAACCGGGTAAATCTGGCGCAATGGCAATATATCCATCATCTTCATCACTCCAAAAAACCTCAAGCAAATATTTATTGTTTGCCATATTTTTCCACCATGTCACGCAATTGCCGGATTTGATAAGGCTTAATCATGCCGTTTCGATTTTGAAAATTAAGTAATGTCATTTCATCATCCCTACCATAAACAACATGAGAGCCTTGACCACCTTTGCGAGAAAAACCAATTAACTCAGCAATTTTACAAGCATCTTCAAATCGCAATGAGGCTGTGGCATTAAAGATTGATTGTAATAACTTATCTTGTTTTGACATTTAGCAAAATCTCATTTCGCTAACGCCACTGGCACAAAAGGACTGTTAGGATTGACACTCAAGGTTTGCGATGCAGGATGCAACACTAAATCCATCATTTCCATTGGTACTGCACCAAACAAAGGCTCATCACCCATCACCAACGCCGATAAATCGCAATATCTGTCAGCAAAATACACTCGCAATGGTCCTATCATCGGAACAGCTTTGCGCGAACCATCGGCGAGTATAATTTCACGAACACTCACTTCGGTGGTATCAAATCCCAATTGCAGAGCTAAATGCTCAGGTACAGTGAGAAATACAGAACCGGAATCAACTAAAGCTCGAACAGCCATGCGCCGTTTTTGAAACAAATTTTCAATAGTGATGTCAGCGTAGGTAATTCCCATTACGCATCAACACCAAAATCTGCCGGAAAATGATTCAACGCACTTAACACAGGATATGGAGTCATGCCGCCCAACGCACACAATGAACCATTCAACAAGGTGTCACACAGGGAGCGTAGTAAAACGATATTTTTTTCGCGATCAACATTATTGATTATATCATCCATCACTTCATAACCACGGGTTGAACCAATCCGGCATGGCGTACATTTGCCACAGGACTCAGCCGCGCAAAATTCCATTGCGTAACGCGCCATCTCCGCCATATTTGCGGTATCGTCGAATGCCACCACACCGCCATGACCTAGCACAGTCCAATTTGCTGCAAAGGCTTCATAATCCAACGGCGTATCAAATTGAGATTCAGGCACAAACGCACCTAAAGGTCCACCGACTTGCACTGCTTTAATCGGTCTTCCTGATGCTGAACCGCCGCCGAAATCGTATAACAATTCACGCAATGTCATGCCAAAAGCAATCTCTACTAAACCTGTGTGTTTTAAATTACCGGCTAATTGCAAAGGTAAAGTTCCGCGTGAACGTCCCATACCAAAATCGCGATAATATTCACCGCCTTTATCCAGAATAACCGGTACGGAAGCCAGGGAAATCACGTTATTTACCACGGTGGGTTTGCCAAACAAGCCGCTAATTGCAGGAAGTGGTGGTTTAAAACGTACCAACCCACGTTTGCCTTCCAGACTCTCCATTAACGAAGTCTCTTCACCGCAGACATACGCGCCCGCGCCCAAACGCACTTCTAAATGGAAGGTTTTGCCGCTGCCTTGAATATTTTCGCCTAAATAATTGGCTTCGTAAGCTTTAGCTATCGCTGCATTTAACGCAATATGCGCATGAGGATATTCAACCCGCAGATAAATATAACCCTGGGTTGCGCCAACTGCGATACCCGCAATTGTCATGCCTTCAATCAGCACGAACGGATCACCTTCCATAATCATCCGGTCAGAAAACGTGCCCGAATCCCCTTCATCCGCGTTACAAATAATGTATTTTTGTTCAGATGGGGTATTTAAAACGGTATTCCATTTAATTCCGGTGGGAAACGCCGCACCACCGCGTCCACGCAAGCCGGAGTCAGTAACATGTTTCACGACATCAGCCTGGCTCATTTTCAACGCACTTTCCAAACCGCGATAGCCATCATGCGCTACATAATCCTCCAGGCTAATCGGGTCAGTAATCCCAACCCGCGCAAACGTTAAACGCTGTTGTTTTTTAAAATAAGGGATTTCCGCTGTCGCGCCCAATAATAGCGGATGTTTGCGCCCGAAAACCAAACCGCCATCAAATAGACCGGCTACATCACTAGCCTGGACGGGGCCGTAAGCGATACGTTCCGAATTAACTGCAACTTCCACCAAAGGCTCTAGCCAATACATCCCGCGTGAACCGTTACGCACCAGATTAATCTCAATGCCACGTTTTTGTGCTTCTTCTGTAATTGCTTTAGCTGTACGGTCTGCGCCCAAAGAAACAGCACTGGAGTCGGCTGAAACATAAATCGTGATACTCATGGCCTACGCTCCTAACTCGTTAATAATCGCATCAAATGATTGTGCAGAAACACGCCCGTGAATATCCTTGTCAATTTGAATCGCAGGGGAACAGGCACAATTGCCTAAACAATAAACCGGCTCTAAAGAGAATTTTCCATCAGCAGTGGTTTCGTGATAATCAATCCCTAATTTTGCTTTAACATGTGACTCTAGTTGTTTCCCGCCCATTGCCTGACAGGACTCAGCACGGCATACATGCACGGTATGTTTACCCGGTGGGGTATCGCGAAAATAATGATAAAAACTGATGACGCCATGAACTTCTGCACGCGAAAGATTCAAAGCCTTAGCGATTTCAGGTACAGCATCGGCAGGAATATAACCTAAGCCATCCTGAATACCATGCAGAATTGGTAACAATGCCCCCGGCTGGTTTTTTAAAGAAGCGATGGTGGTGTTTATTACCTGTTGCTGCGTGTTTAGTTCTGTCATAGTTATCTCTCTTGTCAAAACGGACTGTTCTGTAGCTGAGTCATCTTAAAATTCAAGGGCGAAAGCATAGCATAATTTCAATTCAAATGTAAAAAGCGCACATATAAACAAAATCCTATAATTTGCAAGCTTTTAGAGGGTTACAAAGGGCAATAATAACTAAATTTTAAGGAGCCAGCTTTATCTTCAAAATAGACTCTTAATGGAAGGTAGTGTCTGATTAGAATAGTAAAAATCGTTTTATTTTCTGCCTTATTGTTTATTGAAAAAAACACCAGCATAATTTTTAGTTGAATCAAATAAATACAGCATTTACCATACAAACTTACAGATTTAAGGTCATTAACAATAAAAACAGGTGAATCTATTATGGATATATCTAAACTTAAAGGGCAGGTTATCGCGTTCAACTTTCGGCCTCGCCCCTTGATAGCAGCGATGTTCGGGTTGGTTTTTTAGGTAGTTATAAATCGGCAATTGCTGATTCTCTCGCAACAGAACCGGCAGTATCTGAGATGAATGCCAAAGTGTCTTTGCAAGGTCTCAGTTTGGACGGCAGGGGCGCCGGCATTGCAACCGGGCTTTTCACTGCTCCGTTAGGGCATTCTTTTGGAGCACAAATCGATGTGCAGGCCGGTGGGGTAAATAGCGAAGCCTATTGGGGCACTGGCGCACATTTGTTCTGGCGTGACCCGAATGTAGGTATGCTTGGCGTTGCTTATAGTTATCAGCAATGGAGTAATGCAAACTTCGGCTGGATTAACGCCACTACGCGAGACATCAAAACAGCCAATTTGCATCGCGGCGGGGTGCAGGGTGAGCTTTATCTTTCTCGCCTCACTTTGAGCGGTTATGCCGGCTATCAAGATGGCAACACCAGAGAAGGCGCTTTTGGACATTTAACCCTGAAATATTATGCAACAGATGACCTGTCTTTTCATGTAGCAGGAGATCATTACGCCGGACGTAATATGATTCGTGGTGGTCTGGAATATCGCCCTAATTTAAGCGTTTTGCCTAACTTGGCATTTTTTGCTGAAGGCGGTTATGGTACCCATGAATATGGTATGGCGACCGCAGGGGTTCGCTATTATTTCGGCAAATCAACACCTAACCTGATTGTTCGTGATCGTCGTAGCGATCCAGAACATATCTTCATTAATCCAGACGTTAGCGGCAATCTTGATAAGTCCAACCAGCCAGCTCCAAGTTCAACTCCATCTCATTCTTGCCCTCCCTCTTATGAGTGGAATGGAACATACTGCCAGTATTTTCCAACATAACCCCTAGCAAATATAATTACCCTTTGGATTCCAGCAGCAATTCTGGAATCCAAATGTCTTGAATTTTGAAAGCTCTATCTATCAATACACTGCAAATTGATTAAAAGTTTTTACACATAAAGCATTTCTAAGTCTAATCAAGGAACTGGTTATTGCTCAAGAAATATGACAAATTTTTATGAAGCTATCCAACGAAGAAAATACGATATTTATACAAATAGCCGCCTATCGAGATCCCCAGCTTGTTCCCACCTTAAAGGATATGCTCAGCAAGGCAAAATACCCAAATAACCTGCGAATAGGCATCGCCTGGCAACATGCCGTTGAAGACAGCTGGGATAACTTAGACAAGTTTAAAAACGACCCTCGATTCAGAATCCTCGATTTTGATTATACCCAATCACAAGGAACTTGCTGGGCCAGAAATCAGGTGCAGCAACTCTACAAAGGCGAAAAATACACCCTGCAACTCGACTCTCATCACAGATTCTTGCAAGATTGGGATTTGATACTGATAGAAATGCTGTGTAATTTGCAGCAACAAGGCATCAAAAAACCATTAATCACCGGCTCTCTTCATAACTTTGATCCTGATAACGATTTAGCCCCTCGGTATGATTTTCCATTAAAATCGATTTTCGACAAATTCATGCCAGAAGGTGCAGTGCTTTTTTATGCAACTAAACTAGATAGCTGGGATGACGAAACCCAACCCTTGCCTTCAAGATTTTATTGCGGCCATTTTGCCTTTACCCTAGGCCAGTTTTCCACTGAAGTTCAGCATGATCCTAACTTTTATTTTTATGGTGAGGAAATCAGCATCGCAGTCAGAGCCTATACTCATGGTTATGACCTTTTTACCCCCAATAAAACGGTGTGCTGGCATGAATACATTCGCAAGGGAAAAACCAAACAATGGGATGATGATAAAACCTGGTTTACTAAAAATGATGCAGCTCATTTGCGCAACCGAAAATTGTTAGAAATGGATGGAGAAATTAACGATATAGATTTTGGTATCTATGGGCTTGGCACGGTCAGAACTCTAAAAGATTATGAAAAATACGCTGGCATTAGCTTTAAACATAGAGCTATTCAAAAATTCACTGCCTGCCATCTCCCACCCCTTGTTGATCTTCAGAAACACCCTAGCGATGAAGAGTTTGAACAGTCACTACTGAATATTTTTGTCTGTTGTATTGATATTAATCAATCACAGGTTCCTGAAGATGATTATGACTTTTGGACGGTTGCTTTTAAAAATAACATGGGAGATGTCATCTATAGAAAAGATGCCTATAAAGACGAAATTCTACAAATGAAGAATAATCCCAATGGTTATTGTGAGATTTGGAGAGAGTTTTACACGGAAATACCTCCTGCCAGCTGGGTAGTGATACCTTATAGCCCTTCAAAAAGCTGGGCTGATCCTATTGAGGGTAATATATAATTTTTAGATTCTGATTACTTAACTGATTTTCGTCACATCAAAAATCCACAGCAATACTCCCTGAGAGGATAGCTATCTTGGTTCAACAGCTCAATACCGAAAACATAATAATACCTAAAATAATACATCAAACGTTTTATAGCAGAGTTCTGCCTCCCCTACTCCAAGAAAATGTCATTAAATTAAAAGAGCTAAATCCAGGCTGGGAATACCGCTTTTATGATGATGATGACATTTGTGAATTCATCTTAAATACCTATGGTGTTGATATTCTTAATTATTACAATAAAATTGATCCTCGCTATGGTGCTGCAAGAGCTGATTTTTTTAGATATCTTTTGATTTACAAAGAAGGGGGAGTTTATTTAGATATTAAAAGTTCAGCCGACATGCCCTTGGATAGTGTGCTAAAAAAAGAAGACTGCTATTTGTTATCCGGCTGGAAAAATGGCAAGGGTGAAGCATTTGAGGGCATTGGGATTTACCCTGAAGTAAGCCATATCAAAGGTGGAGAATTTCAGCAATGGTATATTATTTCTGCACCTGGACATCCCTTTCTTGCAGCAGTTATTGAAAGGGTTATTGAGAATATATACCGTTACAATCCGGTACAACATGGCGTAGGGATGATAGGCGTATTGAGATTAACAGGACCGCTTGCTTATAGCTTAGCCATTTATCCATTGCTGAACAAGTGTAAGCACCGACTTTTAGACTGCTCAGACGAGATAGGCCTAAAATATAGCATTTATGCTAATCGTTTCGTTCATAGAGAGGTATTTCAGTCACACTACAGTCAGCTGAATGCCCCAATTGTGTTGGGTACATCTTATGAAATCGATTATTGATGAGGAAATTCCTACCGCTTATATCTCGTTCTTAGAAACAAAATTATCGTAGTTTCTGAATCCTGATTGCAAAAAAACGCCCCTTGATGGGGCGTTTTTATTAACCTTAAATTCCGATTTAAGATTTTAAATTACAAGCTGTAGTACATATCGAACTCAACTGGATGAGTGCTCATGCGCATACGAGTCACTTCGCCCATTTTCAGTTCAACATAAGCATCAATCATATCATTGGTGAACACGCCACCACGAGTTAAAAACTCACGGTCTGCATTCAAAGCATCAATCGCTTGATCTAAAGAATGGCAAACCTGTGGAATGTTGTTAGCTTCTTCAGCTGGTAAATCATACAAATCTTTATCCATTGCATCGCCAGGATGAATTTTGTTTTGAATACCGTCTAAGCCTGCCATCAACATCGCTGCGAATGCCAAATAAGGGTTTGCAGTTGAGTCTGGGAAACGTACTTCAATCCGGCGGCCTTTTGGATTAGAGATAAAAGGAATACGGATAGAAGCAGAACGGTTACGCGCAGAGTAAGCCAGCATTACAGGAGCTTCAAAGCCTGGAACCAAGCGTTTGTAGCTGTTGGTTGAGGCGTTGGTGAAAGCGTTTAAGGCTTTCGCGTGTTTAATAATTCCGCCGATGTAATACAGTGCAGTTTCTGACAGGCCGCCATACAGGTTGCCAGAGAACAGGTTTACACCGTCTTTTGCCAAAGATTGGTGAACGTGCATACCGCTGCCATTGTCGCCAACTAATGGTTTAGGCATAAAAGTCGCAGTTTTGCCATACGCATGAGCAATGTTAGCGACAACGTATTTCAAACCTAACACTTCGTCAGCTTTTTTAACCAAAGTATTGAATTTAACGCCAATTTCGCACTGTCCAGCCGTTGCTACTTCGTGGTGATGAACTTCAACTTTCATCCCCATTTCTTCTAAAGTCAAACACATGGCAGAACGCATGTCCTGAAATGAGTCAACGGGCGGCACAGGAAAATAGCCGCCTTTTACGCTAGGACGATGCCCCATGTTACCGTTTTCGTAAACTTTTTCTGTGTTCCAGCCTGCTTCCTGTGAGTCTATTTTGAAAAAAGAACCTTCCATTGCACAAGCCCAACGCACATCATCAAAAATGAAAAATTCGTTTTCAGGGCCAAACAATGCGGTGTCAGCGATACCGGTCGATTTTAAGTAAGCTTCAGCGCGTTTAGCAATTGAACGCGGGTCGCGCTCATAACCTTGCATATCATTCGGCTCGATGATGTCACAACGCAAGATTAAGGTGTTATCATCAAAAAATGGATCCATCACTGCGGTAGAAGCATCTGGCATTAAAATCATGTCTGATTCGTTAATACCTTTCCAGCCTGCAATTGAAGAACCATCAAACATTTTACCTTCTTCAAACAAGTCTTCATCAATAACACTTGCCGGAAAAGTCACATGCTGTTCTTTACCACGGGTATCGCAAAAACGAAAGTCAACGAATTTCACATCGTTTTCTTGAACCATTTTTAGAACGTTTTCTACTGACATTTAAGTTGTCTCCAGGGGGGTAATTAATCGTTATTATTTTAAAACGCATAACATACCATTTTTTTTAATAGCTTAGCCACTAAAAAATAGAGCCCCCATAATTCAGCTTTTAGACATCCTGTTTATCATTCCTTTTCTAGCACAAACTGTAAAGTTCAGTTATAAAGTCACAGCGTCATTAGAAGTAAAACATTTTTCTTTATTGCACTACTGTGATGCGTTAATTTACCAAAAATGCACAAAAATAGTGCGATACCATCTTGTTTTGCGACTAATAGTCGTCAAGCTATTAAAGATATTATTGGCATGATAAGTGCTCTATTACTTTTATTTACTAAGTTCTTCAGGAGTATACAACGTGAATAAATTTTCACTTCGCTATCACAAAATAGCGCATTGTTTTATCGTAAGTGCTTTATTGGTTAGTGGTCAGACTGTTTGTGCAGAAACTGCCAATGAAGCGAAAAGTGAGCCACCCAAAGATTGGACTACCGCATCAGGATTATTAGATGCTGCCGGGGTTAATCCAAATGAAACCTCGTTTATGAAAAACTTGGGGCTTACAGCGGGCGGCTGGGTAGAAATCAGCGCATCCGGTAACTTTAATCGCTCGCCCGACAAGTTTAACGGCACGGTAACTTTTCACGACCGTAGCGGCGAATTGCAAATGAACCAGGCCAATATCTGGTTACAAAAAGCTGTGACAGTAGGCGGAGACAAGTTTGACTGGGGCTTTCGTGCTGATGTGATGTATGGCACGGATTCAGTGTTTACACAAGCTTATGGTGTGCCAACGTTTGACTTAACTAACGGTGCAAGCAGAAAAAATCGTGGTAACTGGGATTTACATTTGGCCAACACTGGTAGGTTTTATGGTTTGGCAATTCCCCAAGCTTACGCGGAATTTAATCTGCCCTTCGGAAACGGTTTAGATGTCAAAGTCGGACATTTTTACACGCCGCTAGGTTATGAAGTCGTTACCGCGCCGGATAATATGTTCGTCACGCACGCTTATACCATGCAATATGGCGAACCATTCACACACACGGGCATTTTAGGAAATTACACCATTAACCCCAATTGGAACATCACGCTCGGCACAGTGACAGGCAGCGGTACAGGCGGTTGGGATGGTACGTTTAACAAACAATTAGGAAACTGGTCATTTATTGGTGGCGGCAAATGGACAAGCACTGAT
>CAIQWF010000242.1 GCA_903875455.1 uncultured Pseudomonadota bacterium | reverse complement strand
CCAGAAGCTAAAAAAGAAGCAAAAGCAAAGCCTGAAAAAAAATCAGCTAATGCTATGAAAAAACATAAAAAAACAACCACTTATACAGTTGTTCCAGAGAAAAAATACAAAGTTGTTCCTGTTAAGTAATTAACACGGAAGAAAGCAAAACCTGCCGGTTTGAAAAAACTTGGCAGGTTTTTTTTCGCCTTAAGAATTTTTAACCGTATGCGTTTTTTAGCTAAACATCAATGTTGTTGATGACTGCAAAACAAGGTATGTTCAGGTTATTTTTCAAGGTTGAAGATTTTGGTGTCAACTCAAGGCCGAAATCTTTATCAAAAGCGATTATAATCATGCGGTAAGCGAAGTTTTTGCAAACCTGTCTCTGTTTCAATTTAAGCAACTTCGTTATTTTTTAGCTGTTATAAACGCAAACACACCATGACCACATTTAATATTGAAACTTTACAAACTGAACTCCTGCAAAAAAATCCCCGCACTATTTTAAAAGCCGCCCTGGCACATTTTGACAATATCGCGATTTCCTTTAGCGGTGCGGAAGATGTGGTGCTGATTGATATGGCGGTTAAACTGAAAAAAAATATTCAGGTTTTTTCGCTCGATACCGCTCGTTTGCATCCACAAACTTATCGTTTTATTGAGCAGGTCAGAAAGCATTACGGAATAGAAATTCACTGTTTAACGCCGGATGCAACCGCGTTGGAAAATCTGGTTAAAAGCAAAGGTTTGTTTAGTTTTTATGAGGATGGTCATCAGGAATGCTGCGCGATTCGCAAAGTACAGCCGTTAAAACGCAAACTTTCACAACTGGATGCCTGGATTACCGGACAGCGCAAGGACCAGAGTCTGGATACCCGGCAGGATTTACCGGAAGTGCAGATTGATACCGCTTTTTCCAGTGCTGAAAAAACTTTGATTAAATTTAATCCCTTGGCGAACTGGAGTTCGGCACAGGTTTGGGATTATATTGAGGCCTATCAAGTGCCTTATAACGAATTACACAGTCAGGGATATATCAGCATTGGCTGTGAGCCTTGCACTCGTGCGGTGTTACCAAATCAGCATGAAAGGGCAGGACGCTGGTGGTGGGAAGAGGGAAAAAAAGAATGCGGATTACATGCCGGAAATATTAAAAATTAGTTTCAGCTTGAGATAGTCTTCACTGAATTGCAGGCAAACTGAATATGGAAATAGAAAAAACTTTCCAATTTCTAAATTCACCGCTCGGCCTGAGCTTGTCGAAGGGTAATGTGCCTCGACAAGCTCACCACGAACGGATTCAGGGAAATTATTAACCGAGTCCTTAAGACCTTATTTTTTCGGTGGCGGCGGAGGTAAACCCTGTGGCGGAGGTGGAATGTTTACTGAGCGTGATCTTCTGGTTTGAGTATTGGAAAAACTCCCTGAAACCGGAACTTGATGGCCATTGGCATACATGCACTGAATATAAGCGGTGTCATAGCGTTGTTGTGCTTCATAGCTTGATTGAGGGGATGCAGATCCAGTACCGGCAATACTGCCTGCCACAAACCCCACTCCCGCTCCAATCGCCGCACCAAGCCTGCCGCCCAGTATCGCCCCTGTCGCGGCTCCAAAAGCCGAGCCAAAAATAGCACCTGTCACGCCGCCGCTTACTTCAGCCGGGTCGGTAGAAACCTCTCCCTGCTGGTTATAAGCGTATTGCTGACAAACCACATCGTCATTATGAAATTGCTCAAAACTCAAGCCTTCACCCGGCAAAACCATCACACTTGGTTTACTCGGCAAACTGACACAGCCTGTGGTAGTGAGCAAAACTGCTGCCGAACCTAATATTAAAAAACGGAACATGTTTTTTTCCTTATGGCTGTGAGGGAGTTTGTGGTGGCGGTGTAGGCTCAACTTGCTGCCAATCAGTTTTACATTCTTTAACATAAGGATAATATCCTTGAGGATTGCTGCAATAATACCAATAACCCGGCGGATATTCTTGAGTCGTCGGCGGCGATTGCTGAATGTAAACGGGGGGAGAGTTAGGTGCTATTGTTACTGGCGGATAGTATTGATAGACGGGGGGATAATAGGGATAGTTGTAATACGGGTATGGATAAACATAAGGAACGCCAAAATAAAATCCAAAACCTGAATGAACACCATGGTGTCTGCCTCCAGAAATACCAAAATGAACACCACCTTGCGGATGTACTGACCCTCTGAAACCATGAGCCAAAGTAACAGCACTATAGGAACTGTAAATGATCAGCAGTAGAGATGGAAAAATGTGAGTTTTCATTTTTTATTCCTTGCAGAGATATTGATTGAGGCTGGATTATTTGAAAAGAGATAAACAGCTATCAATTAGCCACTGAGGATAGATATTTACAGCATATTTGTATTTGAGTCCAGTTTTAATTGCCATGTCCGAATCTGCCGGTTTTTGCATTAAAACTCTACCGGAGTTCAACAGTCTGCTATCTAAGGCAATGCCGTTTTGGCATATTGCAAACCCAGTTTTTTAGTTAAAGTCAGGTGAAAGCGGCGGCTGCGGTTCACCGGATAATTTAACGCTGACCTTGTCTCCGATAGCTAAAACACCGTTGCTATCATGTAGCGCGTTTTGTCCAAAATAGGTTTTATTTTGCCAACGCCGTAAACGAGCCAGCGTTGCCAAAGGTTCTTTTTCAACTGCGGCAGTTTCAGGATTAACCCCCGGCACGGAACAGCGCCCACAAGGTTTGGGTAATCTAAAATCTATTTCGCCAATACGAATTTCTCGCCAAGTATCTTCCGCATGAGGCCCACAACCGGAAATCACTAAATTCGGGCGAAACCGCGCCATTGTGATTTCTAAATTCATCGCTTGATTTAACGCTGTGAGCGAGGCATCCGAGACAATCAAAAACGGGAAGCCATCGGAAAAACTGGCTTGATCGGTCGGTTTGGCATAATGCGGGTCAACAGGGCGAATCACATCATCAGGTTGATAAACCAGCCGACATTTCGTTTGTAAAAAATCACCTAACCATTCATCCGCTTCATTAGAAACACTACGCGCTGCACAATTGTCATGCCAAATTTGACTAGGAATAATTTCTCCATCAGTTGGATGCAGTGATAAAACTAAATCATTCATTCCTGCCGCAGATAAAATCAGATTTTTATTTGTTATCGCCGTTTTGATTAACGCCATTTTCGGCAAACGCCGTTGCGATAAAAACTGTTGCTCTTCATCAATCAACATCCATTTTCTGTCATAAAGCAACCCTTTTTCATCCACCTGCCATTGTTCAACCGCAATTCCCGCCAGCGATTTAACCGGATAAATAAAGATTTGTTTTAAAAACAGGGAAGAAGTCATGGCGTAATCTCATTAAAAAAGGCGGGAATAAACCTGCCAGGTTTTTAAAACCTGACAGGTTTGCACTGTTTACATATTATCCAAAATCGCACGTTTCACTGCATCCAACGACGCATCAATCGTCACAGGGCGTGTTTCTTCACATTGACTGATTGCGGTGTCAGGGTCTTTTAAGCCGTTGCCGGTTAACGTACAAACAATGCGACTGCCTTCGGGGATTTTGCCGTTTTTAATGTCGCGGATTGCACCGGCTAACGATGCTGCTGAAGCCGGTTCGCAGAAAACCCCTTCAAATTGCGACAACATTTTTTGCGCTACCAGAATTTCCGCATCGGTCAAACTGTCAAACCAGCCGTTGGATTCGCGTTGCACATTCCAGGCTAAATCCCACGATTGCGGGTGTCCGATACGAATTGCGGTGGCAATGGTTTCAGGATTATCGATCATGTGACCTGCGGTAAACGGTGCCGCTCCCGCTGCTTGATAGCCGCACATCACCGGACGTTTGTTGGTCACGGCTTTATGCGTTGCGCTGTCGGTCGCGTATTCGCTGTAGCCTTTCCAGTAAGCAGTGATATTGCCGGCGTTGCCGACCGGCAAGCAGTGATAATCGGGTGCAGTGCCTAATTCATCCACGATTTCAAAAGCGGCGGTTTTTTGTCCTTCCAAACGGAACGGGTTAATGGAGTTCACAATCGTCACCGGTGCGTGATTGGCAACTTCTTTCACCAACGCCATGCCTTTGTCGAAATTGCCGTTAATTTGAATGATTTGCGCACCGTACATCAAGGTTTGCGCCAGTTTTCCCAGCGCGATTTTGCCTTCTGGAATCAACACGAAAGCTTTAATGCCTGCCCGCACTGCATAAGCCGCCGCCGCTGCCGAAGTATTGCCGGTGGATGCGCAAATAATCGCCTGACTGCCTTCCTCAACCGCCTTTGTCACCGCCATGGTCATGCCGCGATCTTTAAATGAGCCGGTCGGGTTCAGACCTTCGTATTTCACATAAATATCCACGTTTTTGCCGATAATGCGCGGAATGTGGTGCAGTTGGATCAATGGCGTGTTGCCTTCACCCAAACTGATTAAACGGGTGGTTTCGCTGACGGGAAGGCGGTCTTTATAATGGGCGATTAAGCCGGTGTAATGTGTCATGTTGTTTCCAAAGTGATTTGATAAATTTTGTAGTCGCTATTTTATTCGATGGCAGCAAGAGCGTGGGTATTTTTTAACGCTAAAGGCTGCCAGTTTTGAATTGCCCAGTTTAAAAGCTCATCAATCGAAACCTGTTGTAAATCCAAAGGCGGTTGTTGTTTTAATAAAGTCAGAAGATAAAACAGGGTTTTCGCCGGATTTTGACAGTCAACGGCCTGGGCAAGATTTTGTTTGCTGAGTTTTTGCCCGTTTTGATGGGTAATAATCGGCACATGCAGATAAGTCGGCGGTTTGAGATTTAAAAGCTGATGCAGATAAAGTTGTGGCGGAGTACAGTCGAGCAAATCGAAGCCGCGTACCACTTCGGTAATCTGTTGCAGATGGTCATCAATCACCACCGCAAATTGATAGGCAATAATCCCTTCTTTGCGTTTGATAATAAAATCGCCGTCTTTTTCGGCAATATTATGGCAAATCCGGCCTTGCAGAAAATCCTCAAAACCAATATTCACCGACACCGTTTTCAGGCGTAAAGCGTAAGGTTTAGCGGGAATGGCGGTTTTATCGCGGCAAAATTGCGGATAAATGTTTGATTCAGAATGAAACGCAGCGAGGGTTTTGCGGCTGCAAGTGCACGGATAAACTTTTTCTTCTTGTGTCAGTTGTTCGATAAACGCTTGATAGGTTTCCAGCTGTTGGCTTTGATAGAAAACTTCGCCGTCCCAGCATAAACCAAACGTTTCCAGGGTTTTTAAAATATCCGAATCTGCACCTTTGATATTGCGCGGCGTATCCAAATCGTCAATACGGATAAACCATTGTCCCTGCTTGGAACGGGCTTGCAGAAAACTGGCCAGTGCCGTGTACAGCGAGCCTAAATGCAAAGGGCCGGTTGGCGATGGCGCGAACCGACCCTTATAGTCTGGTAGAGAATCATTGTGAGCCGACAAAATTAACTCATTTGTTTTTCGCGAATTTCATCCAACGTTTTGCAGTCGATACATAAAGTGGCAGTGGGGCGTGCTTCCAGACGGCGAATCCCGATTTCAATCCCGCACGATTCGCAATAGCCATAATCACCTGAGCCGATCGCATCAAGAGCTTCATCAATTTTTTTAATCAGCTTGCGCTCTCTGTCGCGGGTTCTCAGCTCCAGACTGAATTCTGATTCCTGCGTGGCGCGATCGCTGGGGTCTGGAAAATTTGCCGCATCATCCTGCATGTGATGTACTGTACGATCTACTTCTGCCCTTAAATCAGCCTTCCAATTATTTAAAATTTCTTCAAAATGGGCTAATTGAGCGTCATTCATATATTCTTCGCCTTCTGCTTCTTGGTAAGGCGCAAAACTGAAAGGAGAGGCATCAGTTTTAGAATTGGTCATCCGTAGACTCCTAAGCGTAATTAAAAAGTGCGCATTTTTAGCAGAATACTAGGCGGTTAGCAAGAAATATTGCTATTATCGGCAGGATTAAAAAAACGGATTGGTCTGAGATGACAAAGCGAGTAGCAAACAGAATGGCGGATATTTCGCCTTTTTATGTGATGGCGTTATTGCAACGTGCTAAAGAACTGGAACAGCAGGGCAAAGATATTATTCATATGGAAATTGGCGAGCCTGATTTTCCCACTCCTGAGCCGATTGTTCAGGCAGGAATATCGCTTATTGGAACTGGCGAAGTAAAATATACACCTGCTGCCGGTTTGCCGCAGTTGCGTGAGAAAATCGCGCAGTTTTATCACAACACTTATAAAGTGAATGTGCCGAAAGAACGGATTTTTATCACACCTGGTGCGTCTGGTGCGTTTTTGTTGGGATTGGGCGCAAGTCTAAATCCTGATGATGAAGTGTTGATGGCTGACCCCTGTTATCCGTGCAACAGCAATTTTGTCAGCTTGTTAAATGCCAAAACCCGCTTTGTGCCAGTGAATGAAGCAAACGATTATCAATTGACGGCGGCGGATATTAAAAATCATTGGCAGGCAAAAACTAAAGGCGTACTAATCGCCTCACCCTCAAATCCGACCGGTACATTAATTAAAGCCGAAGTTTTGCAGCAAACCATCAATCAAACTTTAGATTTAGGCGGCTGTTTTTTTTCGGATGAGATTTATCACGGACTGGTTTATGGCAAACAAGCGGCAACGGCGTTGCAATTCAGTGATGATGTATTTGTGATTAACAGCTTTTCCAAATATTTTGGCATGACCGGCTGGCGCATCGGTTGGTTAGTCGTGCCGGAAGCGTTTATCGAACCGGTGGAAAAGTTAGCTCAAAATCTGTTTATCTCGACCGCCACACATTCCCAATATGCCGCATTAGCGGCGTTTGAGCCGGAAACGCTCATAGAATTAGAACGCAGGCGGGTGGAATTTGCCAAACGCCGTGATTATCTGTATCAAGCTTTGCAGGATTTAGGTTTTGGCCTGGAAGCCAAACCGGAAGGCGCGTTTTATATTTACGCAAACTGCGCTAAATTTACCGATGACAGCTTTCAGTTTGCCCGTGATTTGCTGGAAACCATCGGCGTAGCGGTGACACCAGGCAAAGATTTTGGTAATAACAGAGAAAATCACTACATCCGCTTTGCTTACACCACATCAATAGAGCGCATGGCAGAAGCGATAGCGCGGATAGAAACGTTTATCGGGAGAATATAATGACAATTAAACAAATTTCGGCAGTGGCGTTACAGGAAAGATTGGCAAATGATGAGATGCTGTTTTTACTGGATGTCAGAGAACCAAGCGAATTTGAATATGCACATATTGCAGGAAGTACCTTGATACCGCTGAGTCTGATTCCGTTACGGTTGAAAGAGTTAGACCCGGAACAGGAGATTATTGTCATTTGCCATCATGGAGTGCGCAGTCAGCAGGCCGCGCGTTATTTGCAGGACCAAGGTTTTAAAAATATTGTTAATCTCAACGGCGGTGTTGCGGCGTGGGCCAGTGATTGCGATTTGTCGATGCCGCGTTATTAGAAAAATAATTGAAAAGTTGAATAGATAAATGAGCATTCGCGCCAAAATTATTATCTCGCTGTTTTTTGCCACCATGCTGATTTCAGGGGCAAGCACCGGCTTTTCTTATTTTCTGCTTCAAAACGCCCTGTTTCAGGAGTTTCGCGATCATTTACGCAATATTGCCTATATTGGCGCGGCGACCATTGATATTCCTGCTACCAAACGCTTAATTACGGAACTGGAAACTCACTTAAGTGACGCTCGTGTTGCTGAGGTTGAACGTTCTGAAGACTATCTGTTAATAGACAAGAAACTGAAAACTATCCGCAACAGCGAGCCGAGATTAATTCAGTATGTCTATATTATAGTGCCGACCAAAGATGCTAACAGAGGACAGTTTCTGGTTGATGCCGATGTGCTGAATTTTGTAGCCAAACAAGCGCGGGGAGAAAAAATTAATGAGGATATATCGCATTTCGGCCTGAATTATGACATTTCCATTTTTCCGTTCATGAAAAAAGCCCTTGCGAGTCATACTTTAACGGTTGAAGAGCAGCTTTCCGCCGACCCGAATTACAATACCCGTTCATTGTCCGCTTATGCACCGCTTTTTGATGAAAAAGGTGCATTCCTGGGGATTTTAGGTGTTGACCTTAAAGATGAGGACATGGCTGCAGCACTGCGCCAGTCTAAAAATGTCTCCATCATACTTATTTTAACTTCTTTGACATTTGCCATCATTCTGTCTGGATTTCTGGGGCATCAGTTGACCAAAGGAATTCGCCTGCTCAATCAGGTTGTGACCCGTTTTGCGCTGAAACAGTTTGAAGTCAGATCGCCGGTTATTTCCAGTGATGAGGTGGGCAATTTAAGCAAATCTTTCAATTCGATGGCGCAAACCATTGATGACTATGCCAAATATCTGGAAGCTTTGTTAAACGCTTATGGTCGGTTTGTTCCGCATTCTTTTCTGGATTTGCTGAAAAAAGACAGCATCATCGACTTGAAGTTAGGTGATCATGTGCAACAGGAAATGACGGTTTTGTTTGCGGATATTCGTTCGTTTACCACGCTTTCTGAAACCATGTCACCTAAAGAAAATTTTGATTTTGTGAATGCGTTTTTACATCGGGTCGGTCCTATTATTCGTGAGCATGGCGGGATTATTGACAAATATATAGGCGATGCGGTGATGGCGTTGTTCCCCAATTCGCCTGACAACGCAATTAATGCGGCAATAAAAATGCAAGACAAAGTGGCGGAATATAATAAGCTGCGTGTGGAGCGGGGCTGGATTCCTATCAAAATCGGCGTGGGACTGCATACCGGCAATCTGATTTTGGGAACAGTGGGCGAGGCGGAAAGAATGAACAGTACCGTGATTGCGGATGCTGTGAATCTGGCTTCGCGGCTGGAAGCGGCGACTAAATATTATGGTGTCGGGATTATCGTCAGTGAAAAAACCCTTGAAAAACTACCTAACACCTCCGAATTCAAAACCCGGCTTTTGGATAAAGTTCAGGTAAAAGGCAAACTGGAGTCGGTGATTATTCATCATGTGTTTGATGCGGATGCCGATAACGTTTATGAATGGCGGGAACAGGATTTTGTGCAATGGCAAGCGGCTATGCAGTTATATTTCAATCAACAGTTTCAGGCGGCTTTAGCCATTTTTCAGACCCTTTTGTTGCAATATCCTTTTGATTACCCAACACAATTATATATTGAAAGAATCAATAAATTACTGCTTGATGGCTTGTCAGAAGACTGGCAAGGTATTGAAAGTATGAAGTCAAAATAATCGCTTCTTATCAAAATGCCCTGATTGAACGCCATAAAGGTTATAATTATCAGACTGGCACTGAGTAAGTGACAAACAGAATTACCTCCAAAATTAACACACGCAATAAACAGACTATGACACAACACACTTTCCCGCTAGGAATCCCTGGCTTCAGTTATTCCGATTTATATGATTCTGGCCGTTTAAAAGATTTGCTGGAAACTTTTGATAATTCAGTTAAATATCATGATGCCGACTTGTTTGCAGAGTTCTTGAACTATCGGCAAACCCAAGGCGAAGGCTTGGCTCCTGAAAAAATTTCTGATTTGTTAGTCCGCACTGCGCCTTATGTCGGGCAATTTGTCGCAAAATTATTTAACGTCACCGATGAGCATCAAGCGCAAGCGGCAAAAACGCATGACGAATTTGCGACGATATTTGCGTATAAAAATGAAGTGGTGGCAAATACACCAAAATTATTTAAAGGCCAGGAAGCAAGTTCTTTCGATAAAGCGACCGTTGAAAAAGAGTTAAATGCGTTAATTGCCGCAGCTTTTTCTGAACTGGATGAAGGACATGACGATGAATATCGGGTGGCAACAGTGGGGGCGTTTTTAGGAAAACTGAATCTGCATTATCAATTACTCGCCAAAGGAAAAGACAGCGATTATGAAAATGCCGAAGATAAGGTCGCCTTTTTGCGTAATGCCTTAGCGGCCGATTTTGCTGAGCTTGTTG
>CAIQWF010000241.1 GCA_903875455.1 uncultured Pseudomonadota bacterium | reverse complement strand
TCGGCAACTTTCCATTAATTTATTGAAAAAAGAGCCTTCCAAGCTGAGTATAAAACGAAAACGTTTTAAAGCTTCTTTAAGTGATAAATTCCGCGAGGATGTTATTTTTGCGGCATGAGATTTATATGCGCTTACCCTGGGATTCTGGTGGCTTATGCCGAAGGTGAGCCGCTGGTGGCGTTAGCGGCGATTTTTCAGCACAACCCGTCGATTTTTGTAACCAAACAAAGCTCCGGCATTGTCAGTCCTTATGAAATGGCCGGCAAACGCATCATGCTCGAGTATATGGTTGCCGGCGAGTTATCGTTAGACACCCTGTTATTTGAAGCCAATTTAACCCCTAAAGATTACACCCTGGTTCAACATACCTTTAACACCAATAACTTGATAAAGGGTAAGGTTGATGTGATGTCGGCTTATATCTCGGATGAGCCTTTTGACTTCAAAACCAAGGGTATCAAAATCAACATTATCAACCCGCAAAGTTACGGTGTTGATTTTTATGGCGATATTTTATTCACCAGCAACCAGCAAGTTGCAGAACACCCGGATCGGGTAGAAAAATTTCGCCGCGCCAGTTTAAAAGGCTGGCAATACGCTTTAAATCACCCGGAAGAATTAGTGCAACTGATTCTGAAAAAATACCCTTCTAAAAAAAGCGCCGCCCATTTACGCTTTGAGGCGGAAGCTACGCGCAAATTAATCGTGCCGGAGCGGGTTTCGATAGGGCAAATTGATCCACATCGTCTGCAAAGAATGGCCGAAGTTCATGCCCAGCTTAAACTAGCCAAACCGTTAACCGAAAATGATTTGGCCAAATTTATTTATATCAGCCAGAGTCTTGATTTAACCGCCCAGGAAAAAGCTTGGCTGAAAGCGCATCCTGTGATTCAGGTGGGAATTGATAATAATTTCCCCCCTTATGAATGGGTTGACAAACAAGGAAATTATCTTGGTTTGGCGGCAAATTATTTTGCTGATTTTGAGCAGCGGCTGGGAGTTAAATTTAACTTTATCAAGGATAAACCCTGGGCTGAAATTATGACCTTGGCGCGGGCCGGTGAGCTGGATATGCTGTCTGCGGTTCAGGAACCCCCGGAGCGGAACCGGTTTTTAACGTTTACCAAGCCTTACACCAGAACCCCGATTGTTATCATTAACGATATTAACGCTGGCTTTATCGGCTCACTACGCAAATTAGACGGTCAACGGGTAGTGCTGGAAAAAGGCTATTTTATGGAAGAGGTGTTAAGGCGCGATTATCCTAAAATTCAATTGCTGTTAGCCGCCAATACCCAAGAGGCATTACAGCAGGTTGCGGACGGCAAAGCAGATGCTTATGTAGGCGATGCCGCAGTCGCCAATTATGCTATTTCTGCATCCGGGTTATTGAATTTACGCTTTACCGGTAATACCGAATACTCAAGCAGTTACAGTATTGGGGTGACTAAAAACGCGCCTGAATTGGCCAGTATCATGGCGAAAGTGGTGGCCACCTTGTCAGCCAGTGAACAGGAACGGATTAATAACTACTGGATGGGCTTTAAACTCCCAGCCGGTATTGATACTAAAGTCTTAATCCGCTACAGCCTGGGATTTGCGCTGCTTTTGCTGGTGATTGTGTTTTGGAATCTGAGCCTGCGCAAAGAAATCGCCAAGCGCAACAAGATTGAACAGATACAAAAATCTTTAATTCAGCGTAATCAGATATTAATGGATAACACTCTGGAAGGGATTCATATTCTGGATGTGCAGGGCAAGGTTATTGAGGCTAATCCTGCTTTTTGCCGGTTATTGGGCTATAGCCACGCGGAGGTTTTGCAGCTGAATGTGGTGGATTTTGAGGCAAAAATTTCTGCTGAACAGCTGAAAATCAACATGCAAAACTTCCTGTATGGTTCGGCAGAATTTGAAACCTTGCACCGGTGTAAAGATGGCAGCACTATTGAGGTAGAGGTGAGTTGTGTCGGTGTGGACCTTGACGGTCAAAGATATCTTTATTGCTTGAGTAAAGATATTAGCCAGCGCAAAGCCATAGAAAGCAGTTTGATTAAAAGTGAAAAACAGTTCCGCTCTTTAATTGAACTATCCCCGATACCGTTAGCTTTTGTAAATAACAACGAACAAATCGAGTATTTTAATAAACAGTTTGGTGATGTGTTTGGCTACAGCTTTAGCGATATTCCGACTTTAGCCGACTGGTGGCAACAGGCTTATCCTGATTCTGAGTATCGGGAAACCGTGCAAAAACACTGGAATGCTGCGGTCACCCAAGCAATTGAAACCGGGACTGTCATTGTGCCGCAAGAGTACAAGGTTGTCTGCAAAGACGGCACGGTGCGGATTATGGTGATTTCCGGGATGGTTTTTCCAGACGGTTTTTTAGCTACTTTCATGGATGTCACCGAACGCAAACATATCGAACAAAGCCTGCAAGCAACGCTGGATGCCATTCCTGATTTATTGTTTGAGGTTGATGCAAAGGGACGGTTTTATAATTATCACACCAACCGCTGGGATGCGCTGGCTGTGCCGGCGAAGACTTTCTTAGGCAAAACCGTGTCTGAAGTTTTGCCTGCCGATGCTGCGGCTGTGATTATGGAAAGCATTGAAGAAGCCATGCAACAAGGCTATTCAACAGGAAAACAGTTCAGACTGGACTTGCCCAGGTTTAACTCCTGGTTTGAGCTGTCGGTTGCGCAGAAACTGACCGAGCATCAACACCCGCATTTTATTGTGCTGTCACGTGACATTACTGAACGTAAGCGCGTCAGTGAAGAACTTGATCTGTTCCGTTTAATGGTTGAAAAAAACGGGGATGGTATTTTTATGATTGATGACGAAGATGGCTGCCGGATGGCGTATGTGAACGAAGCGGCGGTTCAACATTTCGGAGCGCCCCGTGAAGAGATACTAACCTGGCGGATTCCAGACTGGGATCCCAATTTCAGCTACGAAAACCTTGACCAGCATGTAAAAGAGGTCAAAAAACTCAAAAAACTGGCCATTGAATCACAACATCGTCTTAAAAACGGCGCGATAGTCCCGGTGGAAATTGCCCTGAACTATCTCAACTACAAAGGCAAAGACTGCCATTTTGGTTATTTTAAAAACATCAGCGAACGCAAACAGGTTGAATTTGATTTACGTCAGGCCAAAGAAGCGGCGATTGCCGCCAGTCAGGCCAAAAGTGACTTTTTAGCCAACATGAGCCATGAAATCCGCACCCCGATGAATGCGATCACCGGCATGACCTATCTGGTGCTGAAAACAGAACTGAGCCCACGGCAGCGCGATTTGGTGGAAAAAGTTCAGCGTTCCAGCCAGCATTTATTGGGGATTATTAACGATATTCTGGATTTTTCCAAAATTGAAGCCGGAATGCTGGTGATTGAAAGCGTTGAGTTCAGGGTTGATAGCATTTTGAATAAACTGGCCAGTCTGCTAGAGGAAAAAGTTTCTGCCAAAGCCTTGCAGTTGCAGTTTGATCTTGATCCAGCCATTCCTGATTATCTGCTTGGCGACCCGATGCGGTTGGAACAGGTTTTAATTAACTATGCCAGCAATGCCATCAAGTTTACTGAGCAGGGGCTGATTAAAATCGAATTGCGTCTGCAACAGGAATTTGACAGCGAGATTTTGCTGCATCTGGCGGTGCACGACACCGGCATCGGCATAACCCCGGAACAGCAGACCCATCTGTTTCAAAGCTTTCAGCAGGCAGACACTTCAACCACCCGCAAATATGGCGGCACCGGCTTAGGTTTGGCGATTTCAAAAAAACTGGCGCAATTGATGGGCGGCGAAGTCGGGGTCATCAGTGAATTCGGCAAAGGCTCCACATTCTGGTTTACCGCCCGGCTTGGCAAAACTCAAAAACAAAAAGTTTCAGAGGATTTTTCCTCTGTGTTGGCAGGATTAAATTCTATTTACGGCGCCCGGGTGTTGCTGGTGGAAGACAACGAGTTGAATCAGGAAGTTGCAACCGAATTGTTGAAAGAAGCGCAGTTGCTCACAGATGTGGCAGAAAACGGTGAACTGGCTGTGCACAAGGTGCAGGAATATGACTACGACATTGTGTTAATGGATATGCAAATGCCGGTGATGGACGGTATTTCCGCAACCGAGGCGATTCGGGCTTTGGGAGGTAAATTTGCTGAACTGCCTATTGTGGCGATGACCGCCAACGCGATGGTTTCTGACCGTGAAGCCTGTCTGGCGGCGGGGATGAACGACCACCTGGGCAAGCCGATTGAGCCGGAAGAATTGTGGAACAAGTTGTTGCGCTGGATTAAGCCGCGCCCGGCCACCGATATTAAAATTCTGCCAGTTCGCCAGTCCGGTACAGAGGAAGCAGAACTGTTAATTCCTACCGATATTGAAGGCCTGAACACCACAGCCGGATTAAGACGCTCTTTGGGCAAAAAAGCGCTTTATCTCTCCATGCTGAACCGGTTTGCCCAGTCGCAAAAAGAATTGCCGGTTCAGCTTGCCAGCGCCTTAGAGTCTGACGATAAAGGTTTGGCGGAACGTTTGGCGCATACTCTGAAAGGTTTGGCCGGCAATATTGGCGCAGAACAGTTGCAACAGGAAGCCGCCGTTGTTGAAAAAGCGATTCATGACAGTGAAAGCAAAGATAAATTGCAGCCGTTATTGCAGAATATGAATAACCGCTTAAACCGCTTAATTGCCCAGCTTGCAGAAAAGTTGCCGCCCGCAGAGACAGCGCAATCCGCTCAAGTACAGATTGACCCCGAAGTGGTAGGGAAAATTCTGGCACAACTCACAGAACTTCTGGAAGAAAGCGATAGTGAAACAATTTCTGTGGTCGACAACAATCAGACTGTTCTGCAACAGGTATTTGCAAAAGACTATCAGTCTTTTTATTACGCGATTCAGAATTTTGATTTTGATGCCGCTTTTATCATTTTGGAACACGTTGCTTCCCGCCAACAAACCAGCCTGACCTAAAAAGTATATGGTCAACAATAGCGTTTCTATTCCGTTCGCGGTGAGCTTGTCGAACTCTGGCATCCCTCGACCAAACACTGGACAAACGGATTAGAAAAATAGGGATGTTATTTTTTAGCACTGTCCTAAATAATCTGGCATATTTTTAAGTTTTCTGCTGAGTTGAGTTATTTCCAAATTGTGAGTCTAAGTCCAAGTTTCGTTATATGCACAAAATAAAAATCACCCTGTCCTTAGTTCTGTGTGTGCTGCTGATGTTTACCCCAGAACTGGTTTTCTCTGCCCAGCCGCAATCCACTCCTACCCTGGAAAAAGTCAGCCTGCAATTAAAATGGTTTCATCAGTTTCAGTTTGCCGGCTATTACGCAGCCAAAGAACAGGGCTATTACGCAGCGGAAGGTCTGGATGTGGAACTTCGGGAGCGGATACCGGAAAAAGATGTGGTTGAACAGGTTCTTACAGGTGCAGCTGATTTCGGCATTGGCGATTCCGGGATTCTCAACCATTACGCAAAAGGCGACCCGATTGTCGCTCTGGCCGCCATTTTTCAACACAATCCCTCTGTGTTTATTGCCAAACAAAGTTCCGGGATTGTCAGTCCTTATGAAATGGCCGATAAAAGAATTATGTATGATTTTATCGGCTCAAACGATGCTCCGTTACGCGCGGCATTAATGGATGCCAATCTGGATACAAGCAAATATCAGCCGGTTAAACATAGCTTTAACAATGATGATTTTGTCTCCGGCAAAGTTGATGTCATGTCAGGCTATCTGACCGACCAGGTATTTTTATTTCAGCAAAAGGGCCTGAAAATCAATATTATCAACCCGCAAAGCTACGGCATTGATTTATACAGCGACCTTTTATTTACCACAGCCCGTCAAGTAGAACAGCATCCAGAACGGACAGAAAAGTTTCGCCGGGCTTCTTTAAAAGGCTGGCGCTACGCGCTGGCACATCCTGAAGAACTGATTAAACTGATTCACAGTAAATATCACAGCAAGCTCGGCCTTGAACATTTGCGCTTTGAAGCACAAGCCACCGCGAAACTGATTATGCCGGATGCCATTCCGCTTGGGCAAATAGATGTGCGCCGATTGCAAAAAGTCGGGCAAATTTATCATGACCTGAAATTTTCAAGGCATTTAACTGAAAATGATTTGGCCAAATTTATTTATGCTCGGCAAACCCTGGAATTAACCGCAGCAGAACAAGCCTGGTTAAAAGCTCACCCACTGATTCGGGTGGGAATAGATAACAATTTTGCTCCCTACGAGTGGGTTGACAAAAAAGGTAACTATGTCGGCTTGGTAGCAGACTACTTTGCCCGCTTTGAACAACGGTTAGGGGTGAAATTCAGTTTTGTCAAAGATAAACCCTGGTTTGAAATCATCGCGATGGCGCAAGCCGGAGAGTTGGATATGATTGCGGCGGCGGTGGAAACGCCGGAGCGGCTGAAATTTTTAAGTTTCAGCAAGCCTTATATTAACAATTCCGTGATTATTGTCAGCGATGAGCGCTCAGGCTTAATTAACTCATTAACCCAGCTAAACGGCAAACGGGTCGCCGTGGAAAAAGGCTATTTCACTGAGGAGTTATTAAAACGTGATTATCCGCAGATTCAATTGCTATTAGCTGAAAATGTCGGAGAAGCTCTAAAACTGGTGGCCGCAGGCAAAGCCGATGCTTATATAGGCGATGCTTTCAGTGCCAATTATGCGATTTCAGAATTGGGCCTGTTAAGTTTGCACTTTTCTGGCACTACCGAATATACCAATCCGCATAGCGTGGCTGTGATTAAAAAGCATCCAGAATTGGCCAGCATTATGGCAAAAGTGATTGCCAGCATTCCGGTGGCAGAGCAGGAAAAAATAAACAACTACTGGATGGGATTAAAGCTGGTTGCCGGTATCAGCACTAAAACCCTGGTCGAATACGGACTGGGATTTGCCCTGATTTTGCTGGTATTTGTGTTTTGGGTCTGGCGGTTGCGCACAGAAATCTCCAAACGCAAAAAAATCGAACAGGAAATCATCACCACTAAAAATCACTTGCAGGCGACATTAGATGCCATTCCTGATTTGCTGTTTGAAGTCGATTTAGAAGGGCGTTTTTACAGCTACCATGCCAGAGATAACGACTTGCTGGCGGCCAATCCTGAAGATTTTCTCGGTAAAAAAATCAGTGACATCCTGCCTCCTGACGTTGCCGCGATTGGCATGTCGGCTTTGCAGGAAGCCAATCAGAAAAATTATTCTATCGGTCATCAATATCAACTGACCTTCCCACATGGCATTTGCTGGTTTGAATTATCAGTGACTAAAAAACAGTTTGATCCAGAGCAACAACAGCGTTTTGTAGTGTTATCACGTGATATTACCAAGAGCAAACAGGCAGAGCAGTTACTGATTAATAGTGAAAATAAATACCGCACCCTGATTGAGCTGGCTGGTGATGCCATATTTGTTGCGGATGTGGCTAGCGGGGTGATTATTGACTGCAATTTGCAGGCTACCCAGTTAATCGGCAAAGCAAAAGAAGAAATTATCGGCTCACATCAGAGCCAGTTACATCCGGCTGACAAAGTTGAATTCTATAAACAACTGTTTAACGAGGCTGTTGAGCAAGGAAAAGCCGTTAAGGATGCTTTGGTTCTCCACAAGGACGGGCATACTACAGCGATAGATATTCGTGCCAACGTTTTTGAAGTGAATGGTGAATTGGTGGTTTTGGGGGTATTTCGTGATATCAGTCAACGCAAACAAATGGAGGCGATGTTGCTGAAAGCAAAACGCGCCGCAGAACAGGCAAGTCAGGCGAAATCAGAGTTTTTGGCAAATATGAGCCATGAAATCCGCACCCCGATGAACGCCATTACCGGCATGACTCATCTGATGTTAAAAACCGACCTGAACCATCGGCAGCAGGATTTTATGAAAAAAATTCAGCGTTCCAGTGAGCATTTGCTGGGGATTATTAACGATATTCTGGATTTCTCCAAGATTGAAGCCGGAATGATGGTGATTGAAAAGGTTGAGTTTAGGGTTGACGCGATTCTGGATAAAATTGTTCCTTTGATAGAAGAAAGGATTTCTGCCAAAGCACTTAATTTACAGTTTGAAGTTGATCCGGCTTTGCCTGACTATTTGCTGGGCGACCCGATGCGGATTGAGCAGGTGTTGCTTAACTATATCAGCAACGCCATCAAGTTTACTCAACAAGGTTCGATTAAAATCGAGCTACACCTGAAACAGGAATTTGACCAGGAGATATTGCTGTATTTTGAGGTACACGACACCGGTATCGGCATAACTGTAGAACAACAGGAACAATTGTTTCAGAGTTTTCAGCAGGCAGATTCATCAACCTCGCGTAAATATGGCGGCACCGGTTTGGGTTTGGCAATTTCAAAAAATCTGGCCGATCTGATGGGCGGCGAAGTCGGTGTCAGCAGCGAATATGGTCAAGGCTCAACCTTCTGGTTTACCGCCCGTTTGGGGAAAAGCTACAAACAAAGGCCGCAGTTGTTGCCCGAAGCCAAATTGCGAGGCCGGAAAATTCTGGTGGTAGATGACAACGAATATGCCCGGCAAATGTTGTGTAATCAACTGGATAGAATGAATTTTCAAACTGCTAAGGCAGCAACAGGATTGACGGCAATTTCCAAGGTTAAATATGCCTGCAACCAGAGCCGTGAGCCTTTTGAAATCGTATTTCTGAACTGGAAACTCCCAGACATGGATGGAGTTGATATAGCGCGACAGATTCGGGCTCTGGAACTCGTTCACCCGCCTCATTTGATTATGCTCAGTTCCTATTATCACGAAGAATTGACCGCCGAAGCAGAAGCAGTCGGGATTAAAGAAACCCTGATTAAACCGGTAAATCCATCGACTTTGTTTAACAGCGTAGTTTGGTTACTCACTGGTGAAGACAAATACAAATACACTGTGGCCGAAGCGTCCATATCGATGTTGGCACGTCTGCAAGCCATTTACGGTGCGCGGGTTTTGCTGGTTGAAGACAATGAGTTAAATCAGGAGGTGGCGATAGAGCTGCTGAAGGAGGCCCAGCTGTCAATCGATGTGGCGGAAAACGGCGCCATCGCTTTAGACATGGTGCAGGAGCAGGCTTATGACATTGTGTTGATGGACATGCAAATGCCGGTAATGGATGGCATTGCGGCAACTGAAGCAATTCGGGCTTTAGGTGGCGAGTTTGCGGAGCTGCCGATTGTGGCGATGACGGCCAACGCGATGCAGTCCGACCGTGAAGACTGTCTGGAAGCAGGTATGAATGACCATTTGGGCAAACCGATTGAACCGGAAGAGTTGTGGAACAAATTGTTACGCTGGATTAAGCCACGTGCAGCTGCTGAGGTTCTTGCACTGCCAACTGAGGTTCCAGTCAGTCAAGCGGATATTGCTCCGCCGGCTCTTGAGATTGCAGGACTGAATACTGCAGCAGGCTTAAGACGCGCACTGAATAAGCAAAGTTTTTATCTGTCGATGCTGCGTCGATTTGCCGATCATCAAAAACAGCTGCCGGAACAGCTTGATAACGCACTGGCGACAGGACAACAGAAACTGGCGGAGCGCTTGGTACATACTTTAAAAGGCTTGGCCGGCAATATTGGTGCAGAACAGTTGCAACAGGATGCTGCTGTGGTTGAAAAGGCGATTCTTGCTAATGACAGCAAAGATAAATTGCAGCCGCTATTGCAGACTATGAATAACCGTTTGAATAGCTTAATTATCGAACTCGAAGAAAAGTTGCCGCAACCTGAGATAACAGAACCTGTTCTTAAAGAGCTGATTGACGCTGAAGCGATAGGGAAGATTCTGACCCAGCTTACGGAACTTCTGGAAGAAAACGATAGTGATGCTGTTTCTGTGACAGAAAATAACCAGGCTTTTCTGCAACAGGCCCTGGCAGAACAGTATCAGCCTTTTTATAACGCGATTCAAAATTTTGATTTCGATCAGGC
>CAIQWF010000240.1 GCA_903875455.1 uncultured Pseudomonadota bacterium | reverse complement strand
TCGGCAACTTTCCATTAATTTATTGAAAAAAGAGCCTTCCAAGCTGAGTATAAAACGAAAACGTTTTAAAGCTTCTTTAAGTGATAAATTCCGCGAGGATGTTATTTTTGCGGCATGAGATTTATATGCGCTTACCCTGGGTCTAATACCCCCGACACTCAATTGAGAGAAAATATAGCAACTTTTGATTGAGAAAACACGATGAAAGACAAAAATTATACCGAAGAATTTAAAGCCAACGCCAACGGACATGGTTTTGCGAACCCCAACAAAAACAAACATATATCCGTAAATGCTGGGGGCATTCCTGATCCCAACCTACAATAAAAACCTAAGCCATTAGTGCGCGGCAGACAATGATTTTGTTTTTTGTTTTGATTAAATCCTGATATTTTTGAACGAAGAATCAGAATTTACAGAATGTGAGAATTATCAGTTTTTTTGAAAACTAGGGGTATTTTGATAAAAATTAAAACAACTGTAAACCCTGTGCTGTGACTGTGAACAGGATTTTCAGGATGATTGGATTAACAAAATTAATCCTAGCAATCGAACAATCTCTATAACCGTGTTTATTAGCTCAATTCAAGAACAAACCCAAAAAACATGACCGCCCAACTCATCCTCGCCTCCGCCTCACCCCGCCGCAAAGAACTGTTAGCGCAATTAGACATTCAATGTTTTGTCAAAGCGGTAGATATAGATGAAACGCCACTGCCGAATGAATTGCCGTTAGCTTATGTGCAACGGGTGGCAGCGGAAAAATCGGCAGCGTGTTTAAAAGTTTACGATGGCGAATTACCGGTTTTAGCCGCTGACACCAGCGTGGTATTAAATAACCAAATTATGGGAAAACCGGAAAATCAGCAACATGCAGAAGAAATGTTGCTGCAATTGTCAGGCACAACCCATCAGGTTTATAGCGCGATTTCATTGCGTCGAGATTTGGAGCACTGGGAAGCGGTCAATATCACCGATGTGACTTTCAGAAAACTAACCCTTGCCGAAATTGCCGCTTATTGGCAAACTGGCGAACCTTGCGACAAAGCCGGCGGTTACGCCATCCAAGGCTTAGGCAGCATTTTTATCGAAAAAATATCAGGCAGTTTTTCAGGGGTAATGGGCTTACCGTTGTTTGAAACTGCGCAACTATTAGAAAGACAGGGAGTTAAAATATTGCGATGAGTGAAGAAATTTTGATTAATGTCACCCCCCCGGAAACGCGCGTGGCGGTGATTGAAAACGGGGTGTTGCAGGAACTCATTATTGAACGCACCTTACAACGCGGCTTGGTTGGTAACATTTACAAAGGCGAAGTCTGCCGGGTGTTGCCGGGAATGCAGGCTGCATTTGTGGATATTGGCTTGCCTCGTGCGGCTTTTTTGCATTTGTCGGATTTCAACGCCAAAGAACTGGAAAAACGCGGCTCGGCGCAAATTGAACATTATTTGTATGACAAACAGAATATTATCGTGCAAGTCACCAAAGACCCGCTCGGCAACAAGGGCGCGAGGCTAACCACTGAAATTTCCATTCCATCGCGGTTTCAGGTGTACATGCCTTACACCGATACCTGCGGCGTCTCCCAGCGCATTGAAGATGACAGCGAACGCGCCCGTCTGAAAGCCTGTATCAGCGCTTTTCAGCAGCGCCATAATTGCGGAGGCTTTATTGCCCGCACGGCTTCCGAATGCGTTAGCGAAGAGGAATTGTTTGCAGATATGGATTTTCTGCTAAAGCTGTGGAAAGCTATTCTGGAAAAAATTGAGGCCGCGCCTGCGAAAACCCTGATTCATCAAGATTTGCCGTTAAGTGAACGCACTTTGCGGGATTTCTACAACGAAGGCATTGAGCGGGTGCGGGTGGATTCGCGCGAAACCTATTTACGCCTGATTGAGTTTGCCAATAAATTTATCCCGAAAATTGTGCCGATTATCGAACATTATTCCGGCGAACAACCGGTGTTTGATATTTACAATGTCGAAGATGAAATAAAAAGAGCGCTGGATAGAAAGGTGAAACTCAAATCCGGCGGCTATCTGGTGTTTGACCAAACCGAAGCCATGACTACCGTGGATGTGAATACCGGGGGTTATATCGGCGGCCGCAATCTGGAAGAGACCATTTTCAAAACCAATCTGGAAGCCAGCCAAACCATCGCCCGGCAATTGAAACTTAGAAATCTGGGCGGCATTATCATTATTGATTTTATTGATATGCAGAGCGATGAGCATAAAAAGCAGGTATTGCAGGCGTTGGAACGACATCTGGAAAAAGATCACGCCAAAACCAAAATCACCGAAGTGTCGGTATTGGGGCTGGTGGAAATGACCCGCAAACGCACCCGCGAAAGTCTGGAGCATATTTTGTGCGAAACCTGCTCAACCTGTAATGGTCGCGGAGTACTGAAAACGCCGGAGTCGGTGTGTCTGGAAATTTTCCGGGAAATTATCCGCGAAGTGCGGCAATACAATGTGCAGGAGTTATTAGTGCTGGCCTCTAATTCGGTGGTGGAAATGTTGCTGGATGAAGAAGCCGACATGTTGTCAGAACTGGAAACATTTTTGAATGTGCAGATTAAATTTCGCGCTGAAGCTGAATATAATCAAGAACAATATGATGTAGTTTTGCTTTAACTTTTCAGGATTGCGTGTTGCACATAATAACGCGGATAACGCGGCATTTTATTTTTTGGACATTGTTTTCGATTGCATTTGTCCTCAGTGCGGTTCGGATTGCGCTGTTTTGTATTGACCTTTATAAAGTTGAACTGGAAGCCAAACTCACCGAATTGCTGGCGGCACCGGTTAAAATTGGATATTTGCAGGCTCATCTGCGGCGCGGCTTGAAACCGGAACTGATTTTAAAAAACATCAGTTTGTCTTCACCAAATTCTGCCAACAAAGCGAATATTCAACTACAGGAAATTCGCCTAGGTCTCAATTTGTGGACGCTGCTGACGCAACAGCAAATTGTACCGGCAACCTGGATTACCTTGGTAGGAGCTAAATTATCGGTCGTTCATAAAGCGGATGGCAGCTTTGCCATTCTAGGACTGCAAAGCGGTAATGAACAACCGGCCTGGCTGCTGGAAGGTCGGCATTATGAACTGCTGGACAGTGAAATCAGCTGGCTGGATCAGAAAAATCATCGCCCGACCTACACTTTTAAGCAGGTGGATATATCCATCAAAAATGATTTGCCCAATCAACATCACATCCTGAATTTGCTCACTCAATTGCCGGCTGTATACGGTGACACCCTTAGGGTTTCTGCTGATTTTACCGGTGATTTGTTCTCCCCTAACGCTATTAATGCCAAGCTCTTCGTTGCCGGAAAAAATCTGCATTTTTCCAAGTTAATTGCCGAGCAGTTACCCAAACTGACAATTAAATCCGGCAATGCTGATTTTGAATTATGGGGAACCCTGCAAAACTCACAGCTGACGGCGTTAAGCGGATTTTTCACCAGCAAAAATGCCATTCTACAAAATCCAGACCGGAAACAATTGCCGCTGAAGCATTTCAATCTGCGCTTTGATTGGCAGAACCAGCCCAATAGCTGGATTTTGGCTGTTCCTGAACTATCCATCACCCTGCCGCAGAAAACCTATTTACCTGCGCAGTTTTATCTCGGTTCACGGGACAAAACCGGCCAACATTTGGCGGCGAATATTAAATCGCTGGATTTGGATGCTGTGCAAAATCTGGTCCCGTTTTTTCTGCCGTTGTTTGAAAAAGATTTTCCAGATTTTAAAAAACTGGCTGGTTTCAACTTAAAAGGCCAGCTCAGTAACACCCTGCTTTTTGCCGATTTAAAACAACAGCAATACGCAATTAACGGCCACTTCAGACATCTCTCGCTTGCATCTCCTGCGCCTTATCCGCAGCTGCAAAATATTTCCGGTGCGATTGAAGGCACCCAGCAGCAAGGGGTTTTGACCTTAAACAGTCACAACAGCAACTTTGTCGCCCAGCCAATGTTCAGAGCTCCGCTGGCCATCACACAACTGGCCGGAAAACTTTATTGGCAGCAATCGGAAAAAAACTGGTCGTTATCTGCGACCCATTTAACCCTGAATACCCCTTACGCGCAAAGCTCGAATAATCTGCAAGTCACGATTCCCAAAGATGCGCAGCCTACTTTCATGGATTTGCGCAGCGCCTTTTTTAATCTGAATGATGTCAGCAAAGCCAAAGTATATTTTCCGGTAACGCTGATGGGCAAAACCTTGTTGCACTATCTGGATGAAGCATTTATCAAAGGACAAATCAAACGCGGCGACTTTTTGCTATCCGGTTATTTAAAGGACTTTCCGTTTAAAAAACATCAGGGCGTATTTCAGGTGCTGTTTGATGCCCAGGATGTGACGATGAAATACGGCGAAGGCTGGCCATTCTTTGAAGATTTGAACGCACGGGTTTTGTTTGAAGATGACAGTCTGGAAGTCAATATCAAACAGGCCAAGGCAGAACGCGCCACGATTAATGCGGCGAAAATCAGCATTCCCTCCTTCAGTGACAGCGATTATGTGCTGGTTGAAAACGGCCAGTACAGCGCAGAAATTAATGACGGGCTGAGTTATTTATGCCATACACCGTTATCGTTGCCGTTGAAAGCGGTCGCAGAACAATTAAAAATTACCGGCACGACTCAAGGCAATTTAGCGTTAAAAATTCCGTTATCCGATAAAGTTCCGGCCAAAGTCACCGGTGATGCGCAGGTGGCCAATGCCAAACTAAATGTCCTGGCGATTGATTTGCCGGTTAATAATTTAACTGGGGTATTTCGTTTTACTGAAAAGGGTTTCTATAGCGACACTTTAACCGCCTTCGGCTTGGGTTATCCGATGCAGGCCAAAGTCAGTCTGAAATCGGACGGCACCTTGATTAATGTCACAGGACGAACCAGCATTAAAGACCTGTCGCAACAATTTGCTTTTCCGCCGCAGAATATTGCCGCAGGCAGCAGTAATTACAGTGTGCAACTGAATCTGCCTTTTGCTGAGAAAATCCCTGCGCAACTAACGGTGCGTTCTGATTTGCAAGGCGTGAGTTTGGCATTGCCAGACAGTTTGGCAAAAACCGCCTCTGAGCAAAAACCGCTGGAACTGAAGTTTAATCTAATCGATAGCCTGCAGTTGCCGGTTAGCCTTAGTTACAACCAACAGCTGAAAGCCAGTGTGTTATTTGATAAAGCGCAGAAAAAACTCAGCTCCGGCAACTTGGTTATTGGCAGCGGCGAACCCAAAACCCCGGAAGCCGACAAGTTTAAAATCCAGTTTAATCAGGCCCGATTCTCCGCGCCGGTTTGGTTAGCGGTGCTGGATAAATTGCAGATGGATGGCGATAAAGCCCAGTTATTAACCGAGCTTGATATTCACACCGCGCAATTGCTTTGGTCAGGGCAGCAACTGGGAGATTTTGATTTAAAGCTTCAGCGCAATCCCACTTATTGGTTTGGCACGGTCGATTGTGTAGCAGGCAAAGGAAAGCTGCAAATTCCTGCTTTGCGCGACAGCGATAACAAAATTCGTCTGGATATGGAACAGCTGGACCTGAGCAGTTTGATGAAACTGAACTTGCCGAAACAGCCTTCACCCCAAGCGGTGGCTAAAAAATTGCCGCTGTTTGAAATCAACAGTGAAAAACTGCTGCTGCGCGGAGTGAATCTGGGCAAGCTTGCCATAGACAGTGAACGTGCCGGCCAGGCCGTGAAATTCAGACAGTTCAGCGTCACTAACAAGGAACATAACCTGTCGTTAACCGGGGATTGGCAAATTCAAAATAACGAAGAAATCAGCCGATTTACTGGCCAATTGAATGCGGAACGTTTCGGCGAATTGCTGGCAAAACTGAATCTGAATGACGATCTGGAAGAAACCGACGCACAGATCAGCATGGCTCTACAGTGGAGCGGTGCGCCGTATCAGTTTTCCCTAGCCTCGTTATCCGGGACCATGGACCTTAAAGCCCAAGAGGGCCGCATTTCCAGCGTTGAACCGGGATTTGGCCGTTTGCTCGGCGTGCTGGCGATGGAGCAATGGCTAAAGCGGCTGCAACTGGATTTCGGTGATATTTATAAAAAAGGTTTGAGCCTGAATGAGATTAACGGCCATTTCGTGTTAAAAAATGGCAAGGCAACCACCGACAATTTAGTGGTTGATGCGGTTCCGGCCACCATAAAACTGGCCGGTGAGATAAATCTGCCGCAGCAAACCCTGGATCAACAAATTACCGTGCTGCCTAAAAGTTCGGATGCCTTGCCCATTGCTGGTACAATTGTAGGCGGTATCGCCACCGTGGTTGCGCAAACCCTGAGCGGCGAATATGAAGAGGGGTATTATTTACGCTCCAAATATCGGGTAAAAGGTAAGTGGAGTGAACTGAATGTGATGCCCTTGCATGACCAGGACGGTTTACTAAAAAAAACATGGCGAGATCTGACCGACTTTTCATGGATAACTCAATCAGAACAGGATAAAAAGTAATAATGAGCAAATGTGCCGCCATTCAAATGGCATCCAGCCCTAGTGTCAAAGCAAATTTGTTAGAGGCTGATAAATTAATCGCAGAAGCAGCAAAAGCGGGGGCAAAGTTAGTTGCGTTACCGGAAAACTTCGCCATTATGGGCGTGGATGAGTTTGACAAAAACAAACAAAAAGAAGTGGATGGCACAGGCCCGATTCAGGATTTTTTAAGTGCGACCGCGAAAAAATATGAGGTCTGGATAGTGGCCGGCACCATCCCTTTGGTAGCTGATGATAATAATAAAGTCAGAGCCAGCTGTCTGGTTTATAACGATGCCGGTGAGCGCGTAGCCCGTTATGACAAAATCCATTTGTTTGATGTCAGCGTACCGAGTACAGGTGAGCAATATCACGAATCGAATTCGATAGAAGCCGGAAAGACACCGCTGGTAATTGATACGCCGTTTGGTAAATTAGGGGTGGCGGTGTGTTATGACCTGCGTTTCCCGGAATTGTTCCGTGATATGGCTGATGCAGGAATGGAAATTCTGGTAATTCCTTCGGCATTTACCGCAGAAACCGGTGCCGCACATTGGGAAGTGTTGTTGCGGGCGCGGGCGATTGAAAATCTGTGTTATGTGATTGCGCCAAATCAGGGCGGATTTCATCTAAATGGCCGCAAAACTTTTGGTCATAGCATGATTATTGACCCGTGGGGGATTGTGCTGGATTGCTACAAAACCGGCGGCGGCTTTGTCTCTGCGAACATAGACAGAGAGCGCCTGGAAAAAGTGCGAACCAGTTTTCCGGTGTTGCAGCACAGACGGTTTTTCTGTAAATAACAATAGGTGAGAGTCAAAGTGAGCTGGCAAAAATACCTTGTGATAACGGCTGTTTTTCCCCTGATACTGGAATTAAGCGGGTGTGCCGATACTGCTACAAAATATCGGGATACTTCAGAACTGGAGCGGCCGCCGCAGCTGGAAGTTACCAGTCCAACAGAATCGGTAGCGGAAGGAAGTGCTGATACAGGAGTCAAAGCGGACACAGAAATTGCAGCCGATGTTACAAAACCTGCGGCAAAAGGTTTGGGTGATGCGGTAAGCATGGAAGATGACTCTTACTTGATTATAAACCGCCCGTTTGCCGAGTCCTGGCTACTGGTTGCAAAAGGATTGCGCATCAGCGGCATGGAAGTTTCAGACCGCAATCTGGAAAAGGGGCAATATTATGTGGTGTTCGACCCTGATACGGCGGATCTGAAAAACGGCGAAAAACAAGCGTTTATGGATATGCTGTTTACCGATGATGAACATCCGAAAGCACGTTATCTGCTGACTTTTTATGAAAACAAACGCAGCGTCAAACTCAGTGTTGAATTTTTAGAATACTTTTCCTCCGGTGTGCAAACCGAATCAACACTGCCTGATAAAGGTGTCGCGAAGTTGCTGAAAAAACTTTACACCGCCCTGCATGACGATTTACCGGTAAATTAATAATATGACAAACTCCATAGACCGTTTAGCCCTGGCCAAACGCGCCATTCTTGAACCGACCGGAATGCAGGACAATCACATTCAACAGGTGATGAACTGTTTGCTGGAAGCACAGGTTGACGCAGCGGATATTTATTTTCAATCCAATCACTTTGAATCCTGGGTGCTGGAATCCGGCATCATCAAAGAAGGCGCTTACAGCATTGAACAAGGTGCAGGAGTGCGTGCGGTATCAGGCGATAAAACCGGTTTTGCCTACAGCGAGCGGATTGAATTGCCGACGTTGTTGCAGGCGGCCAATAATGTCAAAGCCATTGTCCGGCAGGCGCAAAATGCGGCGGTGGAAATTCCTGCCCCTTTGCAGTGGCAACATTATTACGCCGTGGAAAATCCGTTAATCTCGCTGACTGATCAGGAAAAGGTCGATTTGCTGCGCACCGTGGATAGCGAAACCCGCAAACTGGACAGCCGGATTGAAGAGGTGATTGTCAGTTTGGTCGGTGCGCATGAATATGTGCTGGTCGCTAATCAACACGGGGCGTTAATTCCTGATATTCGGCCATTGGTGCGAATGAATGTTACAGTGATTATTCAGGAAAATGGCAAACGCGAACAAGGCAGCATGGGCGGCGGCGCAAGGGCCGATTATGGTTATTTTATTGCCAAGGAAACCGCGCTGGATTATGGCAAGGAAGCGGTGCGGCAAGCGTTGGTGAATCTGAATGCAATTGAGGCACCAGCGGGTAGCATGACGGTGGTATTGGGCTCAGGCTGGCCGGGAATTTTGCTGCACGAAGCGATTGGTCACGGCCTGGAAGGTGATTTTAACCGCAAAGGCACCTCTGCATTCAGCGGCAAAGTCGGACAACGGGTGGCTTCAAATTTATGCACAATCGTCGATGATGGCACATTAGCAGGGCGGCGCGGTTCATTAAGTGTAGATGATGAAGGCACTCCGACTGAAAATACCGTGCTAATTGAAAACGGCATTCTAAAAGGCTATATGCAGGATCAAATGAATGCGCGGTTGATGGGTGTGCAGTCCACCGGCAACGGGCGGCGCGAGTCGTATGCTCATTTGCCGCTGCCACGGATGACTAACACTTATATGTTGCCCGGCCAACATGACCCGGAAGAGATTATCAAATCGGTGAAAAAAGGCCTGTATGCAAAACAGTTTGGCGGCGGACAGGTTGACATTACTTCCGGCAAGTTTGTATTTTCTGCCAGTGAAGCCTATTTGATTGAAGACGGCAAAATCACCCGGCCGGTGAAAGGCGCAACCCTGATTGGCAACGGCCCTGACGTGTTGACCAAAGTCTCAATGGTCGGAACCGATTTGGCATTGGATAGCGGTGTCGGCACTTGCGGCAAAGACGGGCAAAGTGTGCCGGTTGGTGTCGGACAGCCTACTCTGAAAATTGACGGTTTAACGGTAGGCGGAACCAGCGTTTAGTGGTTTTTGCTGTTTTATCTGAGCCTTATAGTTGCTTGCACTTCAAGTTTAAAAGGTTATTTATGCCTGATTTTAAAGTAAGCCGCGCTCACCTCAAGACAGCTTGCGACCAGAAAAACTGGGATCTTCTGGATAAACTTCTGGAAATTGATGCTTCACAAATCAATGATAACGCCTTATACACCGATACTTGGGGCTTGTGGTGGGGGTTGTTGCATGAAACGGTGATGAATAACGCAATTGACGGAGTCAGAGTACTGCTGAAACACGGCGCAGAACGAAGTATTTGCAGTTGCGGCGATGGTTATCTGGCAACTGCGTTTGAAATTGCAGAAGATAAGCCGGAAATAACAGCTTTGTTGCTGGACTCCAGAACGCCGGATTATGTCCGCAAAACCGAGCCTGATTTACCGGCCAGCGAATCGCCGGACGAACAGGCAATCAACCGGCAAGGCGAAATTCGGGAGCACAGCGGGCTGCTGTTTCAGATTGCGGTTGATAATCCCAATCTGGAATAGTTTTGTTTGTACAGACGCAATAACTCACGTCTCTACAGAAAGAAATCGCCCCTAAGAAGTTCTCGGTCTTGTGCGGATGAGTAAGCAAAACCCAAGAGGATTGCCTCTACCCATCCGGCTAAACTGACTTAGGATTTTGTCAAAATTAATTTCCCTGAATCCGTTCGTGGTGAGCTTGTCGAACCGCAACATCCTTCGACAGGTCAGGATGAACGGAATATTTTAAAGTCGGGAAATTATTTTTAGCGATGTCTAATGCCTTTTGAGTCTTGTGAGCTTATTTATCCTCAGCTGCTGAATCTGGCAAACGTGTCAAATCCCCTTCAGCTCCGTGGCTGCCATCGGGATAAAACCAGTCAAACAGCGCATTGTTTTTTGCAACTATGCTCAATATAGTGGTGCCATTATTAATACACTTGTCAGCTCCGTAAGTCAGCAGCTCCTTAAACATAACACTTTTATCAATTTCCTTGATGAACTCCAACACGCCGCCGCAATTTAAAGACGGATAATCAATTCGGTAGTAATTTGGTCTGATGGTTATTTTAATGGTCCACTCCGAGTTATTATTCTGCCTGCCAAGTCCTTTCCACACTCCGATGTAGCGATTAGTCAATTGCCCTGGCGCATCATCAGCCTGACATGTAAATGACATTAATAAAGCACATACCAACACAAAAGTTTTCATTTTTGTTATCCCCATTAAACTCACGCAATTGCATTAATCAACCATTGTACTAATCCTCGGCCTGACAGACATATCAGTTTTGTATTTGCTAATATGAGACCTATATCCCATAATAAAGACTACAAAGTCGTAAATCGTCCGCGCCTAATTCATAATGCCCAATTCCGGTTGTCAATTAAACTTTAGAACTGGGGCTTCATCGTTACCAACTTACCATTCACATCGTTATTTGAATATTTTCCCGGTTATTCCGATGAAGGTATTTTTTACAAAAATAAAATTTAGAGGTTAAAAATGAAATCTACTGCTTTCAAATCAATTTTCATCGTCAGCCTGTTATCAACGGGAGCTATTTCCTGTGCAAATCAAACAGATATTAATTCGTCATCACTGGCTAAGACTGACAATGTAACTGTCGCTGTTGACAAGGCAAATCCCCCCGCAAAAGATGCCAATACAGAGTCAGAAGCCCCTAAAAAGCGGGCACTTGGCAATGCCTTAGCGGATAAATTAAAAGCCAAAGCTATTGCTGAGGAAGATGATGCTGCGGTAAAAAAACGTATCGAAGATTTAGAAAATCTGGCCAAGGAACAAAAGAAACTTATTGATTTATACAAAGGAAAGTAAACAACATATCCACTATGCAGGAATGTTTAAGTCATAGTTTTTCAAATTTTTGCAATGTGTGTAGGGGTAAATTGCTCACCCCTACAATGCAAAAAAAACATCTGCCCCAGTGAAAGCGAAAGGCGGAACAGCTGATTAAATAATCGCCCGTTCCCGAATTTGCGTTAGGGTGTCATCCGCCAGTAATTTTCCGTTATGAAAAACCGGACGCAGCAGATTTGGATGAATGCCAATATCGCCCGCCTGAATGGTTTCCAGGCGACCGGCGGCATTGCGAATCAAAGCCAGTCGTCCGCGTTTGGATTGTTTGCCGTGATCGGTAATCGGGTCTTTATAGACATCATGCCATTCTCCGTCGATTTGCACCGCCGAGGCTTTCATGGCGAATTTCAAGGTGTCACGATCTAATTTCTGTAATAATCCCGCGCCCATCCCAAACGCCAGATTATCGGTGCTGAAACCGGCTTCTTTGACGGTGCGCAAAATTTCCTTAATACTGTCGTTATTCACGCCGTCGCCCTGAATCACCCGCACACAGGAAGGCAAAATTTTGTAGCCTTTCGAGTTAAGCGCACAACCGAACAAGGTTTCCAGTTTTTGCAGGGTTTTTAAGACAATTTCCACCGGATTGCCGCTATCGGGGCGAATCACCAAAGTCCCTTGCGAGTTTTCAATGGTGCTTTTAAATTCCGTACCCCACATTTCCAAAGCCTGCCAGAGATTGTAGGAGTCGCTGACCACTGCCACCAATTTATCTTTTCGTAAAAACTGGGTGAGCATATTGCGGTAAGCTTCTTTTTCCAAATCCCGTCCCCAGGCGGTGATGGTGGAATGTTCGGCAGCGGGAATGGAAAACGCCGGCATATTCGCCTCATTATAATAACGTTTTGCCGCCAGAATCGCCGCCAATGTATCGGTGCCTTTGAAATTAACCAGATGCGCCAGCCCTGAAATCGCGGCGGATTCCTGCGAAGAGACCCCTCGTGCGCCGAAGTCATGCAGCTTAAAATCCAGACTTGTTGTGTTATCCGCAGTTTCGCGTAAATATTGAGCGATAACTTTTTTGCAGTTATATGAGCGTGTGGCGACTGTGGTGCCATACCAGCAGGCGCGTAAAATCATGGTTTCCAGATAACTGGTAAGCCAAAAACAGCGGGTGTCAGTGTTTACAACCTGTGCCATGATTTGGCTGGGTTCAGTCACCATGCCTTCCGGCATCGCTTCAATGTGAAGCGGTAAAAAACCATCGTGGGATTTTAAAATATATTCCCAATCTGCGCGGTTAAAAGGTTCGCCATGTGGCAATAATATTTGTTCGGCCTCATCAATCATCGCTGCCGTAATCGGGGTCATCAAATAGCTTTTGATAAACATTTGCAGGCCAAAAAACACAATCTGGTCATAATCGCCGCCGCGCGATTCGATGTAAGAAGAGACAAACTGCGTACCCTTGGGATATTGCAGGTAATGCGATGATTTGTAAGAGTCGGTATTTAAAATGAGATTGTCAAAAATCGGGTTCATCTGGAAATCCTCCAAAGTGAGTGAAAAATTCAGGTCTATCCTGAATACTGGCAATATAAATGAAATTGCCAGACTTGCAACAAAACTCTTGCGATAATGACAAAAAAATTATTCGCATCCAACGCCAATCGCGGCTAAAGTGTTCTGTTAAATTGAAATTTTGGAATTTTATATGCTCATACAGTGGTATCCCGGACACATGCACAAGGCTGGGAAAGAAATCAAACAGGCCCTCGCCGACATCGACCTGATTATTGAAATTATCGACGCGCGAATTCCGTTCAGCAGTGAAAACCCCAAACTTGCGCAACTGCGCGGCGATAAACCGTGCATCAAGCTGTTAAGCAAAAGTGATCTGGCTGATCCTGAGATTACCCAACTTTGGCAGGATTATTTAGACAAAGAACGCGGGATTAAATCGCTGGCGATTAGCACCACGCAACCGGACAGGATTCAAAATATTCATAATCTGTGTAAACGCATGATTCCTAACAAAGCCAGCCGCAACATTCATGCTTTGATTATGGGGATTCCGAACGTTGGCAAATCCACCCTGATTAATCAGCTGGCGGGAAAAGTGATTGCCAAAACCGGCAACGAACCGGCGATTACCAAAGTGATTCAACGTATTGATTTGCCAAACGGCATTACGCTTTTCGATACACCGGGGATGTTGTGGCCAAACGTGGAAAACAAAAACAGCGGCTACCGTTTGGCGACCACCGGGGCGATTCGTGATACGGCGATTAGCCATGATGATATTGCCTATTTTGCGGTGGATTATTTGTTGCACGCTTATCCTGAATTGATGAAGTCGCGTTTTCAGCTGGAAGAATTACCCGCCACCGAAAAAGAATTTCTGGAAATGGTCGGCAAAAAACGTGGCTGTTTACAGGCGGGCGGCGTGGTGAATATGGATAAAATTTCCAAAATTTTTCTCAGTGAATTGCGCTCTGGAATGATAGGCAGAATTAGTCTGGAAACCCCTGAAATGGCTGAAGTTGAACTCGCCGAGCTTGCGATTATCCGGCAAAAGAAAGCCGAAGAAAAAGAGGCCAAAAAACTGGCGCGGAAGAAAAACTTTAAATCCCGGCGTGAGGATTGATTATCATGGCAGGTTTTGGGTATGCGCTTGCCTCTGCATGATTGAAGGAATTGCAAATGATCGAGTTTTATTTAGACAGTGCCGATGTCGCACAAATCGAACGGTTTCACAGTTGTTTACCGATTAAGGGGGTAACTACCAATCCTAGTATTTTGGCAAATGCGGGAATCGGCGTTAATGGGTTGCTAAAACAACTAAGCCCGATGCTGGGCGAGCAGGCGCGGTTTCATGTGCAGGTGGTTAGTCAAACGCTGCCGGAGATTATTGCCGAAGCTCATCAAATTGCCGGTTTGCCTTACGATATTGTGGTGAAAATTCCGGCGACTGAAATTGGCTTGGCGGCGATAAAGCAGTTACATCGCGAAGGGATTCCGTTATTGGCGACCGCGATTTATACCACCCAGCAGGGATTTTTAGCAGCGTTAGCAGGCGCGGATTATTTAGCTCCTTATGTGAATCGGATTGATGTGTTTGGCGGTGATGGCGTTACGGTGGTGCATGAGTTGCAACAGCTTTTGCAGCAACAACAGTTGCCGTGTTGTGTGTTGCCTGCCAGTTTTAAAAATCCGCGTCAGGTGTTGGAGGTATTGCAGGCGGGTGTCGGAGCGATTACCTTGCCGGTGGAGTTGGTGGCGCAGATGTTTTCTCATCCTGCCGTGCCGTTGGCGGTGGAGCAATTTACAACCGATTGGCAACGGGCTTTTGCGGGGCGGTTGGCGTTTGAGAGTTGATTAAGATCGAAAGACACGAAAAACCTCAGGCATCTTTACTTTTGTGACTCCAAAATATGCTCTTAAAATTAAGCTAAAACTTAGAAAATACTATGTTGAAAAAATAATGAAACATCGAAAAGTTATTGAGGAAAACTTTATTCAATCTCCCCATTTAATTTACCAACACAATAGCGGTAACCTTTATCAAGGGGATAGTATTGAATGGCTAAAAACACTCAAAAGCGAAAGCGTTGATTTAATCTTTGCCGACCCGCCTTACAACATCAACAAAGCCGACTGGGACAAATTCGACAGCCAAGAACACTACATCCACTGGTCAATGCAATGGATAACCGAAGCCGCCCGCGTTTTAACCAAAACCGGCACACTCTATATCTGCGGCTTTTCTGAAATCCTCGCCGACTTAAAACACCCTGCCATGAAACATTTTGCCGCTTGCCGCTGGCTAGTCTGGCACTACAAAAACAAAGCCAATTTGAGCAACGACTGGGGACGCTCGCACGAAAGCATTTTGCATTTTCGCAAAAGCAAACAACACACCTTTAACACAGATGATGTGCGCATTCCCTATGGCAAACATACCTTAAAATATCCCGCGCACCTGCAAGCCGACAGCAGCCAATACGGAAATAACGGCAAACGCCAGGATATATGGACTCCACACCCCAAAGGCGCGAAGCCCAAAGATGTGATTGAAGTACCTACCACTTGTAACGGCATGGGAGAAACCACTGCACACCCGACACAAAAACCGGAAGAATTGGTGCGAAAATTTATTCTTGCCTCTTCCAATGAAAATGATTTAATTCTTGACCCATTTTCAGGTTCAGGCACAACGCTGGTCGTAGCGGAACAATTAAACCGAAAATGGCTGGGTTGTGAAATTAATCCACAATATAATGAATGGGCAATAGAACGTTTGAAAAACTGTCGTCGCAAATCAAAAGAGGAATGGATTGAATATGATAAAGAAAATGAAAAAAGACGGAATGCGATTCGATGAAAATTGAAAAATTAATTGAACAGGCTTGCAATAAAGATAATTTTACCACCCTGCCCGATTTTATCAGCTTTGCTTGTGAGTATTTGGAGTTTATTAAGGACAATTTGCAAGCTGTGATTGTGTCAAAAAATGAAAATCACTATCAGTTTTTTCAATACAAACAAGAAGCAAGCTTTAATGTCACTCGCCCGATTAATTCAAACTTAATGTATAGCTTTGAAGAGTTTGAAGAAAATAGTCGTGAATTTTTGAATATTTTAAAAGATATTAAAAACAGCGAAAATGCAGTTAATAGAGAAATTATTAACCGAACTATTTACTCTGCTCAACAATGTATTGGCGCAACACTCGATGCTTTACCCGCTAATAAATCCAATACCGCCAGAAAAATAAATAGTGATTTATTTGAACGTTTTATTCGTTTGGTTATTTCTGAAATAGGGTTAGATGTCAGCCAAGAAACTATCAGCGTTCCAGTTATGATTGACAATGAACCTGCTTTTAATATGAATTATCAGCATGATTTAATTATTAAACGCAATAATCAAACTAAAGCAATTGGCTCAGTCAAAACATCCAGCAAAGATAGATTAGATAAAATTTTTATTGATAAGTTTTTGTACAATAAATTAACGGATACCGATACACCACATTTTGCAATTTTTTTAAATGACGTGCAAATAAAAGGGCAAGAAGGAAAATACGGAATTAATGCGACATTTTTGCCAGGGCATTTTAAAGGCTATACCGTCAAACTAAATCCATTAGATGGTGTTTATTATTGTGATATTCGTCCAAATATGCGCACCGAAAAAATACTGAAAGATCATATTAAAACTTTCGATCATTTTGTCTTTTCCGATGTGTGGAAGTTTTTAGCATGTTAGAAGTCAAAAACCTATATTGTGAACGCGACGAGCGCGTGTTATTCAACGGCCTGTGTTTTTCAATCTCTGCCGGCGAAGTTCTGCAAATTGAAGGCCAAAACGGCAGCGGTAAAACCACTTTACTACGGATTTTATGCGGCCTGTCCGCCGGATTTGAAGGCGAAATTTTCTGGCAAAACCAGCCGGTGGACGACGTGCGCGAGGATTTTCACCATGCTATGCTCTATGTCGGGCATTTAGCCGGTGTGAAAGCCGCGTTAACGCCCGAAGAAAACCTGCAATGGATGATGCGCCTGTCACCGAGCTTAAACAAACTCAGCATTTATCAGGCTTTGGAAAAAGTCGGCTTGTATGGCTTTGAAGACGTACCGTGCCACACTTTATCTGCCGGACAACAACGCCGCGTCGGGCTGGCGCGATTGTATTTAAGTTCCGCGCCGTTGTGGATTCTGGACGAACCGTTTACCGCGCTGGATAAAAAAGGCGTGGCGGAAAAAGAAGCCCTGATTGCCCAACATGTTCACGAAGGCGGTGCGGTGATTTTAACCACCCATCACGATTTGGCCATTCCTGATAAAACCGTGCGCAATATCAATCTGGATGCGGGAGTCTCACAATGAGTTTTTTCTTTGCCGCGATGAAACGCGATTTATTGTTGGCTTTTCGCTATCGCAATGACATTGTCAATCCGCTGGCATTTTTTCTGATGGTGGCGGTGCTGTTTCCGTTGGGAGTTAGTCCTGAAGCGAAATTTTTAGCGCAGGTCGCACCGGGCGTGATTTGGGTCGCCGCGTTATTGGCAAGTCTATTGTCAGTGGACAGCATTTTTAGAACTGATTTTGATGACGGCTCGCTGGAGCAAATGCTGGTGAGTCCGCAGCCGTTGGTGTTGCTGGTGCTGGCAAAAGTGTTCAGTCACTGGCTGATTAGCGGTTTTTGTCTGGCATTAATGTCGCCGTTGTTAGCGATGATGCTGTTTTTGCCCTCGCAAGGCTTGTTTGCGTTGGTGATAAGTTTGTTACTGGGAACACCGACTTTGAGTTTAATCGGTGCAATTGGCGCGGGATTAACTGTTGGTTTGCGTAAAGGCGGGATTTTGATTTCATTGCTGGTGTTGCCGCTCTACATTCCGGTGTTGATTTTCGGCGCAGGTACAGTGCAGGCAGGAACTATGGGAATGCCGATTGGCGGCTATTTGGCTCTATTAAGCGCAGTGCTGGTGGTGTGCATGATGCTCGCGCCGTTTGCGATTGTCGCGGCGTTGAAAATCAGTGTGCGGGGTTAAATCAAACAATGGGGAAATCGCTAATAATTGTAGGTGCGGTAATTCTGGTGATTGGCTTATTGCTGGAGTATGCGCCTTTTTTAATCAACTGGTTTGGAAACTTGCCGGGCGACATTAATGTTAAAAATGAAAATAGCAGAGTGTTTATTCCAATTACTTCAATGATTATTATCAGCTTGCTGCTATCTTTAATCGTCAATCTCTTTTTCCATAAATAGGGCTGGACTACTAGCTCTCAGTAATTAATCATTCATCATGAAAATTAATTAACGCATTTCAAGATAAAACCGCCTGTTGGCAAAAACCAAAGGCGGTTTTTTATTCTTCATAAGTTGGTTTAAAAACAGCTTTTAAATCCCGCAACTAAATGCAAAAAGCATCACTCCCCTGCCACTTTCACCAGCCAACCGTCCAAAGCCTTACAACCTAATTTTGCCATCACCTGCACATCCAGCCTTACAAATTGCCCCTTATGCTCAGGCAACAGTTTTGAATGCACCAGAAAAAAACTGTTTTTATCTTCCACCGTAAACGGCAAAGGTTTCTTTTTAGCAGTCAGTTTGATGGTAGTCGGATCTATCCAGTTAGAAATCACAAAAGAAAAATCAGATTCAGCAGCCACTTCCAGTTTATCTTTGGCATGATACTCGGATAATGAAAAACTGCTAAATTTCGGTTTTTTACAGAGTTCCTCCACCATTCCTGCATTATAGGCAGCCGCATTATGCGCAAAAATCATGGTTATCAACATCACCATCAGGTTTAAATATTTTTTCATAGGTTTTCTCGCTTTGTTTTAATAATAATTGAGTCAGGGCGTGGTAAAAATTAGCTTATTCAAAGAATTACTGTCAAGTTAATGTAACGTCTCAAGATTTAACTGCAAATCACAAAAAGGTTGGTTATCATGCCTGTCTTTTTACTACTTTGTCATTTTTTTAACTTATGAACAACTTATCTAACCGGAGCTGGGCACTACTTACACTGCTTGCAGGCATAGCATTAACCCTCTCTTTTGCTCCTTTTGGATATTCATATTTGGCGGTGCTGGCTTTGGCGGTACTGTTCACATCATGGCAGCAATGCAGCCCCTGGCAAGCCATTGTTAGAGGCTACTGTTTTGGCTTGGGAATGTTTAGCTTAGGAGTAACCTGGGTTTTTGTCAGCATTTATTTCTATGGCAATGCCAGTTTGACTGCCTCAGCATCGTTGGCGGAATTGTTTGCGGCATTTTGGGCATTATTTCCGGCTTTGGTTGGCTATTTATCGGTAAAGTTAAACGCATTTTCCAGGCCACACTCTTCATTCTTGCTGATGCCATTGCTGTGGATTTTGCTGGAATATGTGCGTGGCTACTGGCTATTAAACGGCTTTCCCTGGCTGCAAATTGCCTATAGCCAAGTAGACAGCCCTTATGCCGGATTCATGCCGCTGCTGGGTGTTTATGGCACAGGTTTTTTGCTGGCTTTAACCGCCTCTCTGTTTGCTTATTTACTCTGGTTTAAACGCCATTTTGCCATTGCAACTTTGGCATTGGCGGTGATCTTGGTCGGCGGTTGCCAGTTAAAACATCTCAGCTGGACCGAAAAAGCCGGGGCGCCGATTAAGGCGACCTTGATTCAAGGCAATATCAGTCAGGATGAAAAATGGGAAGAAGGTAATCTGCTTAAAACGCTGCTGCTCTATCAGCAAATGACTTATGCGCACTGGGATTCGCAAGTGATTATCTGGCCGGAAACCTCGATTCCGGCTTATTTGTCGCAAGTTGACGAACATTTTTTAACCCCGCTGGAGAGCGTAGCCAAAACCCATAAAACCGATTTGATTGTCAGTTTGCTGGAAAAAGACTTTAATAGCGGCGCGGTGTTTAATTCCGCCTTAGTTTTGGGTGCAGAGCGTAGCGTTTACCGGAAAAATCATTTATTGCCGTTCGGCGAATATATGCCCTTGCAGCCTTTCTCAGGTTGGGTTTTGCACAATATCGGTATTCGGCTGGATGATTTTACCCCCGGCGGTGATAATCAACCGTTGCTGAAAGCGGCAGGCCAAAAATTCACCACCTCAATCTGTTATGAAGATGCTTTTGGCAGTGAAGCGATTCGTCATCTCGCTGAAGCTGCGTATCTGGTCAATTTAACCAATGATGCCTGGTTTGGGCGTTCGTTTGAACCGCACCAGCATTTGCAGATGGCGCGAATGCGGGCTATTGAAACCGGGCGTTATATGCTGCGGGCCACCAACACCGGACTCACTGCAATTATTGCCCCGGACGGAAAAATACTTAAGCAGGCTCCTTTATTTGAAACCGTTACCGTAACCGATAACATTTTTCCGATGCAGGGATTAACGCCTTATGCCAGATTAGGAGATGAAGCGATTATTATTTTTCTGCTGCTGTTATTAACAGGATTAGTGGTTGCAGGAATCTGCACAGGAAAAAGCACAAAACCGGATTGAGATGAAAATAGGCCGTTTCTGCGTTTTGTCATGTTGTTGCTGTATAGTGAATAATCCAGCCGGAAGAGTGAGTTTAATTCAGATTGTTTGGTATGGCTGGTTTTCAAAAAAACTCACCAGATTTTTTAAAGAACAGCCTTAATTATGTCCGAAATTCCTGTACGTTTTGAATTCCCCGGCAATCCGCCGATTAAAAAGTTCATCAGCAACCTGGCTGAAGCATTTCCTTTGCAGCTAACTTCACAGCATTATGCGGTAAAAACGTTTTATGACAGTTTCGACTGGCGACTTTACAACGCCAATTTGTTGTGTGAATTTAACCAGTCAAAAGTTTATTCCTACCTAAACCTGATACACAGGGAAACCGGACAGGTTGTGACCCGTGCCAATCTGGAAAAAGTGCCAGCGTTTATTGCCGAACTTGGCGACAGCCGACTCAGGCAACAGCTTTTGCCGCTGCTGGAAATGCGGGCGTTATTGCCAATTGTCAGCCTGAATTTGCAGCTTTATCAAGTCAACCTTCTCAACAAGGACGAAAAAACCGTTGCCCGTTTAACCATCGAAGAGTATGAAGATTTAAAACATCGCCTTACTTTAAAACCGATTAAAGGCTATGACAAAGCAACCGAAAAATTAACCGAGTTTTTGTTATCTACAATGGCATTGGAAAAAACCAATAAACCCCTGTTAATTGCCGCATTAAAAAACCAGGGCCGTAAACCTGCCGATTATTCCTCGAAACTGAATCTGAAACTGGAACCTAATTTGCCGGCGCATCAGGCGGTTAAAATAATTTATGCCACATTATTGCAAGCCATAAAACTCAACGAACAAGGCACCATCAACGCTATCGACACTGAGTTTTTGCATGATTTTCGTGTCGCCATCCGCCGCACCCGGGCCGGATTAAGTCAGCTTAAAGCCGCGTTACCGGCTGAGATTAGCAGCCGTTACAGTCAGCATTTTGCCTGGCTTGGACAAATTACCGGCACCCCGCGTGATCTGGATGTATATCTGCTGAATTTTTCTGCTTACCAAGCTGGGCTGCCAGCTGAAATGCAAGTCGATTTGCTGCCGTTGCAGGATTTCTTACAGCGCAAACAGGCTGCCGCACAGCAAGAATTGGCTAAATATTTAAATTCAAGAAAATATCTGGCTCCATTAATTGCTTGGGAACAGTATCTTAAACTGCCTGCTGAAAAATCGATCAGTGCCGAAGTTGCTGAGTTATCCGTAAAACAGCTGGCCGATTTGCGAATCAGAAAAGTTTACCAACGGGCTATTAAGCAAGGTTCAGTGATTACTGAGCACTCACCTGCGACAGCCTTGCATGAGCTGCGCAAAACCTGTAAAAAGCTGCGTTATTTGCTTGAGTTTTTCCAGTCTTTATATCCGCCACCTGAAATCAAAACCTTAATCAAAAACCTAAAGGAGTTGCAGGAATTACTGGGCAATTTTCAGGATTGTGCGGTGCAAAAGTTGGCATTACAACATTTTTGTGAAGAAATACAGGGAAGCGGTTGTTCGCAGCAGACTTTTCTTGCAATTGAAAAACTGGTGCAGGTGCTAGATAGCAAAAGCTGCAAAGCCCGGGCGGACTTTTCCGGCTGTTTCACTGTTTTCGCCGCTCCTGAAAATCGCAGCGTTTTTAAAGCTTTGTTTTCCCCTACCGTTTAAGGAAGCAACCATGAAAATTATTGCCACGTATAATATTAAAGGTGGAGTCGGCAAAACCGCCACGACTGTCAATCTGGCTTTTTTGGCTGCCGCCAGTGGCTATAGAACCTTGGTTTGGGATTTAGACCCGCAGGGCGCAAGCAGTTATTATTTTAGAATCAAGCCAAAAATCAAAGGCGGCAGCAAAGAGTTGATTGCAGGAAAACAGGATTTAGATCACCTGATAAAAGGCACGGACTTTGATAACCTGCATTTGTTACCAGCGGATTTTTCCTTTAGAAATCTGGATTTGCAGCTGGATGCCGGAAAGAAACCTACCCAGCGCCTGGAAAAACTGCTTAAGCCGTTGGCAAATGAGTATGATTTTATTTTTCTGGACTGCCCGCCCAGTATTTCGCTGTTGTCGGAAGCGGTTTTTAGTGCCGCCCATATCCTGTTATCGCCCGTTATTCCTACCACGTTATCATTGCGAACCCTGGAACAGTTGAAAGTTTTTATCAAGGACAGCCAGCTTAAAAAGCTAAAATTGCTGCCGTTTTTTTCGATGGTGGACAAGCGCAAAAAAATGCACCTGAATTTAATGGCTACCATGCAGGAACAGTATCCTGAAATTCTCAGTCCTGTGATTCCCTACTCAAGTGAAATTGAAAAAATGGGGATTCAGCGAATGCCGCTTCCGGCTTACTGTAGCAAAGGTCAGGCGCTTGAAGCCTATCAGCAGCTGTGGCAGGCACTTTTGTTGCAGTTGTAAAAATAACCTCTTCAACCCCTGAATCAGGATTGGGGTCTTCTGTAATCCTGATTCAGGTGATGAGTAATCGCTCAATGATTAAAAAGGCAGCTGGATGTCATTTTTTACTGCCAGCATCAGACTTTTAAACTGAGTCTGAATTCGGTTCAAAGCCTCATTGTTATCGGCTTCAAAGCGAATCACCAGACTTGGTGTGGTATTCGATGCCCGCACCAGTCCCCAGCCATCATTAAAATCCACCCGCAAACCATCGATATCAATAATTTTTCCATCAGGAAAGTTGGCTTTTGCAATCAGGCTTGCCATAAAACTAAAGTTCTCGCCTTCTTTTAAGGCGACATTAAGTTCAGGGGTATTGATGCTATCAGGAAAATCAGCAAACACTTCGCTGCTGCTGCGATCATCGCCTGACAATATTTCCAGCAGCCGGGCCGCAGTATAAAGAGCATCATCAAAACCAAACCAGCGGTCGTTGAAGAAAATATGCCCGGACATTTCCCCGGCTAAAGCTGCGCCGGTTTCCCGTAATTTGGCTTTCATCAGGGAATGACCGGTTTTCCACATCACTGGCCGTCCGCCCATTTTCTTGATTTGCAGTCCCAAATGCCGTGAACATTTAACATCGTAAATAATTTCCGAGCCGGTTTTTATGCTTAAAACCTGTTTCGCATAAAGCATCATTTGCCGGTCTGCCCAGATGATTTTGCCTTTACTATCGATAACTCCCAGCCTGTCACCGTCACCGTCAAAAGCCAGACCGACATCGGCCTGATGACTTGCCACCGCCGCAATCAAACTTTTCAGATTTTCCGGCTTGCTTGGATCTGGATGATGATTAGGAAAATTGCCATCAATTTCGCAAAACAGTTCAATCACTTCGCAGCCCAAAGCTTTCAATAATTGCGGCGCTAATTCTCCAGCCACACCATTGCCGCAATCCACCACCACTTTCAGCTTTCTGTCCAGGTGAACGTCGTCAGCAATGGTGCCAATGTATTCTTCGATGTACTCGTTATTTTTTTCAACATCGCCCATCGCTTCGGTAATGTAGTCTTCATTTTCAATCCGGGCCTTAAGTTGCTGGATTCTTTCATTGGCAAGCGTTTCACCGTTCATTACCATTTTCAGGCCATTGTAGTTGGCAGGATTGTGACTGCCGGTCAGCATTACGCCGGTGCGTCCCTCGGTATGCTGGGTGACAAAGTATAGAACCGGTGTTGGCACCATCCCTATATCCAGAACATGGCGACCGGTTGAAATAATACCTTTGATTAAGCCATCGCTTAAATCAGGGCCGGATAGTCTGCCGTCTCTGGCAACCACGATGGTTTTAACGCCTTTCAATTTGGCTTCACTGCCCAAGGCCAGGCCCAGGTCATAGATTATTTCCTTGTTCAGGCCTTTGCCGACAATCCCTCGTATATCATAGGCCTTGAAAATATCTTCACCATGAAGACTGGCGATGTTTTTTACTGGGGTCAAAGTCGGTTGAGAGGTTTTTGTCCCGCTGTTTGCTTGAGGTGCTTTTTCAGCTTGAGATTCCGCTGTGGTTTTGCTGGGGCTTTCCTGTTTGGGTTTTTCAGCGGATATAGGAGTGGGTTTCGGTCTTACTTTAGGTTTTGCTTCAGCAACCGGTTTAGTTACTTTTTTTTTTTAACATCCCTTCAACAGATTTTCTAACCTGGCTTTCATCATCGTCATCATCGGCAAACATGGCATCAAAATTTATGTTTTTGGCCGGCTCCGGAGCTTTTTCCTCGGCATTGCCATTTCTATTATCAAGGATCCGTTTGAATTGCACCAAGGTTGAAACAATCACCTGCATTTCATTGAGCTTAACATCATAATTGCCTAATTCTTTGCCGGTCATCAAATGTTTAACTGCTTCTAAAACCGTATCCTGATCAGTTTTTAGCAGTTTAGCCATATAGAAATAAGCAAAAAACAGCCCGGCACAGGCTAATATTACCAAACCGATTACAATTCCCATCATAATGCCAAGGTCAGCAAACTCATGTGCTCCGGCGGCGGCATAGGAAATCTGCCAGGAGCTGTTGGCAACATTTAATTGCTGCGGCGCATTGGCTTTTGCTGCTGCGTCACCACCAGCACCCAATTGCACCGGGCCTTGGGTTATTTCAATAAAATCTTCGTGAATCGGCGCTTTGGCGAAAATTTCTTTGATGAAATCAAATTCCAGGCTGGCTAATACCACGCCAATGGCCTGGCCATTTTTTTTAATACTGGCCGTCACCGCCAAATGTCTGTTATTACCCTCGCCCTGAATAATAGACGGTTGTTTCGCAGTAAGGGTCTTCTTCACCATTTCCAGGTCAGCATAGCCCATAAAAGGCGCTTGCCGCTCATCTACCGCATTAACACTGGCAGGCAATACCCGAATTTTCAGGGCAACCGGCAAAAACTTTTGTAATCTATTGGCCGTGCTTTCCATTTGACTGGCATCACCACTTTCAATGGCGGCAACAACTTCCGCGTCCGCTGCAATCTGTTCAACAGTTCTTTCAAACAACTGCATTTGTGATGAAATGCTATAAGCCAAACCACTGGCCAACGACTTTACTGAGTCTTGTTTAGTTTGATCCAGCGTCGAATTGGTCAACCAAAACACAGTAGAACCTGATAACAGGATTGTCACTGCCACCAAAATTGCTAACGCACCAAAAATAAGTTTCATCTTAACTCCTCTTTAAAACATCATCTTTATAAACGCCCGGTGTGCCCAAAACCACCGTCGCCTCTGGAACTCTCGGCAAACTCTGTCACGCATTCAAATTCCGCCCGGACTACCGGCACAAATACCATTTGCGCAATTCTTTCGCCGACCGCAATGTTGAAATCAGTATTGCCGCGATTCCAAACGGAAACAAACACTTGCCCCTGATAGTCAGAATCAATCAATCCGACCAAATTCCCCAATACAATACCATGTTTATGGCCCAATCCCGAACGGGGCAACAACACGGCGGCTAAATTATGATCCTGAATGTGAATTGCCAAGCCGGTAGGAACCAAAAAGGTTTCGCCAGGCTTTATGTTCACCGCCTCATCCAGACAAGCGCGTAAATCTAACCCCGCTGCGCCTTCTGTAGCATAGTGCGGCAGCGGAATTTCATCGCCCAAGCGGTTATCCAGGATTTTTAACTGTATTTTTTTCATTCATTCTCTCAATAATTAACCCAAGTAATTGTCTGGCTAACTGTTTTTTGTCAGTCATGGCTAAAACCCTATCGCCGCCATGCCAGAACACATGCAGACTATTTTCATCTTTTTCAAAGCCTCCCTGTGCTTTTCCTACCCAATTTGCCGCAATCATATCCAGTTTTTTACCCTGTAATTTCCGCTTGGCATAGCCTTCAAGATCATCGGTTTCAGCGGCAAATCCTACCACAAACGGACGGTCAGGCAATGAAGCCACTGCCGCCAGAATATCTTTGGTTTTCTGCAACACCAAGGTGGTTTCCTGCTCCTGTTTTTTTATTTTTTGGGCTTTTGCTTGCGCAGGTGAATAATCAGCCACCGCTGCCGCGCCTATGTAAATATCATAATCCTGCGCTCTGGCGGTGACGGCGAGATACATTTGCTCTGCGGTTTCCACCTGAATCAGCTGTGCTGTTGCCGGTGCTTGCAGCACAACAGGGCCTGTGACTAAAGTCACTTTTGCTCCTGCCTGCAAAGCGCCTTCTGCCAAAGCGTAGCCCATTTTGCCGGAACTGCGATTGGTAATATAGCGCACCGGGTCTAATGGCTCACGGGTTGGCCCGGCACTAATCAAAATCTTGAGACCCAGTAAAGACAGAGGCGGTTTTGATTCAGGTGGCGAGATTTTTTCGCTGCTTAATGCAGTCATTAAGTGCTGACAAATTGTGGCCGGTTCTGACATCCGGCCAAAGCCCATTTCACCACAAGCCTGTTCGCCCTGTTCCGGCCCTATCAGGGTGACGGCGCGTTGCTGTAGCCGGGCAATATTTTCCTGTGTTGCCGGATTACGCCACATCGCCTGATTCATGGCAGGCGCAATATAAATAGGACAGGTTGCCGCCAGAGATAAGGTGCTGACTAAATCATCAGCCAAACCGTAACTTAGCTTGGCGATAATATTAGCGGTTGCCGGTGCAATCATAATTAAATCGGCCCAACGCGCCAGATGGATATGCCCCATCGCTTGTTCTTCATATTCATCCAGTAATTGCGTTTGCACCGGATTGCCTGATAAAGCCTGAAAAGTCAGTGCGGACACAAACTGTGTGGCCGATTCGGTCATCACCACTTGTACTTCGGCATTCTGCTTGCGTAACAGCCGCACCAATTCTGCGGCTTTGTAAGCTGCAATTCCACCGCACACGGCTAACAAAATTCGTTTACTAATCTTCTATCTCCTTATTATGCAGGCTATCTATCGTTGCTATTATGGCAAGGATAGCCAAATTCTTCTATGCTTAAATCCCCAAATACTTAACGGAGACTTTAATGGCAATAACCGACTGGGCGGCAGAAGACAGGCCGCGTGAAAAATTGTTGCAACAAGGAGCCTCGGCTTTAAGCGATGCTGAACTGCTGGCCATTTTTCTGCGGGTGGGAATTCGCGGCAAAACCGCAGTGGATTTAGCCAGTGACTTGCTTGCTGAGTTTGGGTCGTTGCAGGCTTTGCTGGCTGCCGACCATGCGCGTTTTTGTCAGTGCCATGGTTTGGGTGATGCCAAATATGCGCAATTGCAAGCGGTGCTGGAAATGGCGCGGCGGCACTTTTTTGAAATTCTCAAGCGCGGCAATGCCTTGACCAGTCCCGAAGCGACCCGCGCCTATTTGAGCTCGCAGTTACGCAGTTATAGCTATGAAGTGTTTGCCTGTGTATTTTTGGATAATCAGCACCGGATTATTGAGCTGGAAGAGCTGTTCAGAGGCACCATTGACAGCGCCAGCGTTTATCCCAGAGAAGTGGCAAAACGGGCTTTGTTTCATAACGCCGCCGCTGTTATTTTTGCTCACAATCATCCGTCCGGGATTAATGAGCCAAGCCAGTCGGACAAACATATCACCGACAAACTCAAGCAAGCGTTAGGTTTGTTTGATATTCGGGTGTTAGACCATTTTATTATCGGCGATGGTTATCCTTATTCGTTTGCCGAAAACGGCTTGCTGTAACGGCAGCCTAAAGTTTGCGGCGGCGGAAATTATCAGTGAAAAAAATTTCGCCGCCCTATAATTGCGAGCGCTTTGTCGCTTTTTCTCCGCATGGCTCATAATACGGCCCATTTTAATCCTCTTAAAATTGTAAAAACTATGATGCAAACCACTGTTGAAAATATTGCCAAACAAAGCCGCACCGCCTCACGACAACTGGCGTCAGCATCCGATGCAATCCGAAATCTGGCTTTGAGCAAAATGGCGGAATCACTGGAGTCGGTGAAACAGCAAGTGCTGAAGATTAATGCCGAAGAAATCAGCAAAGCCCGTGCTGAATGGTTATCGGAAGCAATGGTGAAACGCCTGACTATTGACGACAAAGCCTTTCAATATATGCTGTCGCGCTTGAAAAAGGTGGCGCTGTTACCCGACCCGTTAAACCGGATACTGACAGGTCATACTAATCAAAGGGGGCTTCAGGTTTACAAAAAGTCCGTGCCATTGGGTGTAATTGGGATTATTTATGAGTCACGTCCCAATGTCACCACCGATGCCGCCGGCGTCTGTATTAAAAGCGGCAATGCGGTGATTTTGCGCGGCGGTTCGGAAGCGCTGCAAACCAATACTTTACTCACCGATGCGATGATTGCAGGCGCGGTTGCAGCGGGGTTGCCGCAACATGCGATACAGATTATCCGCACGCCCGGCCATGAGGCGGTGGGAGAGTTGTTAAAAATGGATGAGTATATCGATGTGTTGGTTCCACGCGGCGGCAAAGGTTTAATTCAGCGGATTGCAGAAGGCACAAGGATTCCGGTGATTAAACATTATGATGGCATTTGTCATTTATATATCGCCGCCGATGCCAATCCAGAGCAGGCCGTTGCTTTGGCGATTAATTCCAAATGCCAAAGCGTACAGGTTTGTAATGCGCTGGAAACCTTGTTAGTTGATAAACAATGTGCGACACAAATGCTGCCGCTGTTGCATTCGGCTTTTGTGGCAAATAACACGGAGTTGCGTGGCTGTTCAGAGACGCAAAAACTGCTGCCGGATATTTTGCCTGCGACAGAAGAGGATTGGCATACTGAATATTTAGCGCCAATTTTGTCGGTGAAGATTGTCGATGGGATTCAGGCGGCGATTGAGCATATCAATCATTATGGTTCAGGGCATACCGACGGCATTGTCACGCAAAGTCTGGCGCTGGCACGGCAGTTTGAGGAGCAGGTGGATTCGGCTTCGGTGATGATTAATGCCTCGACCCGTTTGTCGGGCGGCGGCGATTATGGTTTGGGTTCGGTGGTGGGTATCAGTACCGATAAATTGCATGTGCGCGGCCCGGTTGGGCCTAACGAGCTGACCAGTTATAAATGGGTGGCTTATGGCGATGGGCATTTGCGGGGATAGAAATGCACTCTCTGAAAAAAATCAACACACAAAGGAGATACAAGATGAATATGAGATTAAAAAAATACCTGGTCGCCGGTTTTTTAGCACTGTCTTTTAGCACAGCGAATCCTGTTGCAGCGGCGACAGAAACTCAGATTGCGATGACAAAAGCGACTAATACCGCTATTGCCAACCTTGAAGCGGCGTTGAAAGCCGTAACTGCGAACAAGCTGGATGAGGCACAAGACTATATTGATGCCACGCGGGATTCTGCCAGCGAAATTTTGGGAGCTTGTTCGATTGAGGCCAAAAAAGAACGCGGTTCCACGGCGCTTAAAAATGCGCGTCGACAAATCAAGAGCGGTGATTCAGCGGGGGCTGCGGTTTCTTTGAAAGAGGCGATTGAAATTTTTAAATCCTTGCTTGTCCCTATTAATACTGACCGGCCAAGTTTGTTTAAGTGGTTTAAGTGATTTGGAATCCGGTAAGTAGCGCGGTAGGGATTTAGCTTATTGCTGCCGCAGCTACGCCATCCGCTGTTCACTGTCCACCTTTTTGATTAAGGCAAACCTGGAAAACCGTTCGACAATCGTCACCAATGCGCCCTGATGATTTTTGCCAATCACGGTGTCGATTTCCCAATCGCCAAGCCGCGATTTTTCGGCCACCATCACAGGCCGCTCGACAATACTGACGCAGTTTGCAAGTTGTCCGCGCTTGTCTTTACTGCCATATTGACGGCGTTTTTTGCACGAATGCCGCAAGTGTTTCCACATATCCCCGTTGTTGCGCTTATCGGCCAGATGTGCTGATAAATGCGCTCGTAGCCGATGAAAACACCATGTTTGATAGCCAGCGTTTCTGAAACTTGCTCTGGGATTAAGTCAAATCGGATATAGTCCTCAAGCAAGGCAACGGTAGTGTTGGACATTTTAATCGCTTTGGCTGCCTGTTGTCTGCGCCTGTCAGCCCGATAGTCGAACTTGCCGCTGTTACGCCCAAACTCACGACTGATGGTCGGCGCCGAATAGCCAATTCTAAGCGCAATGTCCGTATTCTTTTTGCCTTCTTCCTTTAGAATTTGAATGTGGTATCTTTAGTTCTATGCTCAGCTGTTTGGATTCAACTTTCATCGTTTTCATCTGTGCTTGAATCGAAAAGGGTGAAGCTATACTAGCTGACCGCTTTTCAATCATCTAAAGTCGATTGCACTTGTTAGTTGGATTCGTCGCTTGAACAGTGAGTGTAAGCTTCAATTTAAAATAAAAACTTGACGAAAAAAATAAGCTCTGTATAATGCACATCTCTTTCGCAGATGCCGTTTCTGCAAAGAAGCAAGGTTAAAAAGATTTGAAAATAATGTTGACAAATAATTTTAACGATGTAAAATGTGCGGCTCACTTCGATGATGTCGAGGCTGATAAAAAAGCTCTTTAACAAACTAATCGAAATAATTTGTGTGAGTGCTTGTAGCGGATATTAAGCTGTTAAATAAATATTCGACACAAGACTTAAACAAAACTTAAATTCATTTAAGCAAAGTTTATTCTGTAGTCGAGCCAAGATTTTAGTTGTTTTATCTAAATAAAACACAAAAGCATTTTTAAACTGAAGAGTTTGATCATGGCTCAGATTGAACGCTGG